>JBIOUP010000275.1:0-22141 GCA_044867305.1 Dermatophilaceae bacterium | reverse complement strand
CCGGACTGGCAAACTCAACGACTTTGTATTTAGTCGCCGGCCCGGACTGGCAAACTCAACGACTTCGTATTTAGTCGCCGGCCCGGACTGGCAAACTCAACGACTTCGTATTTAGTCGCCGGCCCGGACCGGCAAACTCAACGACTTTGTATTTGGTCGCCGGCCCGGACTGGCAAACTCAACGACTTTGTCCTTACTCAACGATGCATCATGGAGTACGCGCCAAGTCGTGGAGTTTTGCTGGGACGACTGGTCATGGCTGCGGCGGCGGGCGCCGGTGCCTTGGTCGGTCGCGGAGGCTAGCTGCAGGCCGCTGGCGGTCAGGGCGAGCGCCTCGATTGGCCCAGGGTCAGAGCACGGAGAACGTCGATCCGCCTCGCCCGGTGAGCAGCCGAAGCAGCTCTGGCCCCCGGCCTGTGGCGACGCCAATCCGCCCCAGATCATCGAGGGTCATCTGAACTGCCTCCGTGGGGAACTCGTAGGCCAGGCCCAGCGCGTCGGCAAGGTCGAGTGAATGAACGGTGAGCTCCAGCACGCGGGTGCGGAGGTAGTCCTGCAGACGCATGCCGCCGCCCAACGTCGTGATGACCGGGTTGTCGACGTGCGCAACCAGGTCGCGCACCTCGTCCAACAGTGCCCGCACGGCGCCCGACGGGTCCTCGCCGAGCGCTCGGCCTGCGGCCACGCCGCGCTCGGCCGCAGCGGAGTGGACCTGCCCGGCAGCCTCACCGAGGACCGCGAGGTAGTAGGCGGCCGACGTCTCGCACGCCACCGACTCGGCCGGCTGGCCAAGGTAGTCGCGCACGGTCGTGAGAGCCCGCGAGCCATGCCCGACCAGGGCGCGGACGTCCCAGACGCCTAAGCCGGGCGCCTCCCACGCGTCGGCGGGCACCTGCTGCACCAGGGCCGCGAACGCCTCGGCAGCGGCGAAGTACAGACCTCGGTTGTCCATGCCCGAAGCCTAGAGCCGCCGAGGGCGCCGCTGGTTATGGTGCTGGGCCGCCGCCAACGCCGATCTGGGGAGCGTGCTTGAGCGTGTGGCGCCCTTTCTCGAAGACGACAATGCTGTCGTAGAAGTGCATCGAGTGCGTCGTCTGGGTGAACGCGGTGGGCGTCAGCGCACCCCGAGTGTGGTCGGCGTTGAGCTCGTCGATGAGGCCCTTGCTGTGCTCGATGAAGGTGCCAGCACGGTGCAGGCCGCCCTCGTACTCCTCCCAGTACGCGGTATGCAGGTCCTCGACGAGGTAGACGCCGTTGCGTTCGACGTGCGGATAGAGGGCATCGAAGGACGCGTTGATGTGTGACATGACATGGCTGCCATCGTCGAGGACGATGTCGGGAGCCCCGAACTCATCGACCACCCCGGCAAGGAAGTGCGGGTCGGCTTGGTCACCGATCCGAATCTCGATCTGGTCCTCCGCGAACTCTGCGCATAGGGGGTCGATGTCAAGGCCGACGATGCGCGCGTGGGGCCCCAGGTACCGCTTCCACATCTGCAGCGAGCCACCTTGCCCGCAGCCGATCTCGATCATCACCACGTCCCGATTCACGAACCGGCCGAAGTGGCGCTCGTACACGGGGAAGTAATGCTTCCACTTGTGGATGAGGCGCCGGTCGTTGGTGAGGAAGTCCAGCCAGAGCGTCATAGGAACCTGTCGATCGCGAACCAGGGTCAATGGCCCATCCGCCAGTGATGCCGAGCCTAGCGCCACTGCCCCACCCCGAAGGCGAGGGTGGTGCCGACCGGCCGAGAGCCCCGGCCATCGGTATGCCGGGTGGTCGGCTGCTGTGGGAAGCCGGCTCCTAGAGCGCCTTGACGATGTCCTCGACGCGGTCCTTGGCGTCGCCGAAGAGCATCGCGGAGTTGTCTTTGAAGAACAACGGGTTCTGCACACCGGCATACCCGGCGTTCATCGAGCGCTTGAAGACGATGACGTCCTCGGCCTTCCAGACCTCCAGGACCGGCATGCCGGCGATCGGGCTGGTCGGGTCGTCCAGCGCGGCGGGGTTGACGGTGTCGTTGGCGCCGATGACCAGGACCACGTCGGTGTCCGGGAAGTCGTCGTTGATCTTGTCCATCTCCAGGACGATGTCGTAGGGCACCTTCGCCTCCGCGAGCAGGACGTTCATGTGCCCTGGCAGGCGCCCGGCCACCGGATGGATGCCGAAGCGGACGTTGACGCCGTGCTTGCGCAGATGCGAGGTCAGCTCGGCCACCGGGTACTGCGCCTGGGCGACCGCCATGCCGTAACCGGGGGTGATGACGACCTCCTTGGCGTTCTTGAGCAGCTCGGCCACCTCGGCGGCGTTGGTCTCGCGATGCTCGCCGTAGTCCTTGGTCTCACCGAGGACCTGGCCGTCGCCGCCGAACCCACCGGCGATGACCGAGATGAACGAGCGGTTCATCGCCTTGCACATGATGTAGGACAGGTAGGCACCGGAGGAGCCGACGAGCGCTCCGGTGATGATGAGCAGGTCGTTGTTGAGCATGAAGCCCGCGGCCGCTGCGGCCCACCCGGAGTAGCTGTTGAGCATCGACACCACGACCGGCATGTCGCCGCCACCGATGGAGGCCACCAGGTGCCAGCCGAGAAGCAGTGCGAGCAGGGTCATGGCGCCGAGCAGCCAGGGGTTGGGGCTCAAGACGAAGAACACCAACATGACGAAGAACGCCACCAGCGCGCCGAGGTTGAGCGCGTTGTGCGCCGGCAGCATCAGTGGCGCGGACTTGATCTTCGCGGACAGCTTGAGGTACGCGACGATCGACCCGGTGAAGGTCACGGCGCCGATGAAGACGCCGATGCCGACCTCGGCGTTGTGAACGCCTTCGTACTCGACGGCGCCCTCGTAGAAGCTGTTCCAGCCGACCAATACCGCCGCCAGACCGACGAAGCTGTGCAGCATGGCGATCAGCTCGGGCATGCCGGTCATCTCGACGCGGCGGGCCCGGATGATGCCGATGACGGCACCGATGGCCATCGCGACGAGGATGAGGATGAGCCCGGTCGTGCCGGAGCCCGGGCGGTCGAGGCGTCCTTCCAGAGCGTCCACGCCGCCGACCGCGGCGATGACGGTGATGACGAGAGCGATCGACATGCCGACGATGCCGAACAGGTTGCCGTTCTTGGCGGTCTCGTGCTTGGACAGCCCGGCCAGGGCCAGGATGAACAGCAGACCGGCGATGATGTAGGCGCCCTGCAGCAGGGTCAGTGGGATGGTCATGGTGGTCAGCCCCTCTTGAACATCTCGAGCATGCGCTGGGTCACCGTGAACCCACCGAAGACGTTGATGCTTGCCAGCAGCGTGCCGGCGAACGCGACCACGGTGATCCAGACGTGCCCGGTGCCGAGCTGCAGCAAAGCCCCGACGATGATGATGCCGCTGATGGCGTTGGTGACCGACATCAGCGGGGTGTGCAGGGCGTGGTGCACGTTACCGATGACGTAGTAGCCGATCACCACGGAGAGCATGAAGACCATGAAGTGGCCGAGGAACGGCTCCGGCGAGAAAAATGCCAGGACGAGGAACGCGACGGCCGCGATGCCTAGCAGGGTCATCCGGCGGGCCGGGTTGGGCGGCGGCTTCTCCTTGATGACCACTGGTGCCGTGGCTGCCGCAGCGGCGACCGGTGCCGCAGACACCTGCACCGGCGGCGGAGGCCAGGTGATGTCGCGGTCCTTGGTGACGGTCATCCCCCGCACGACGACGTCGTCCCAGTCCAGGACGATCTGGCCGTCCTTCTCGGGGGTGAGCAGCTTGAGCAGGTTCACGACGTTGGTGCCGTAGAGCTGCGAGGCTTGAGTAGGCAGACGGCCGGCGAGGTCGGTGTAGCCGATGATCTTGACGCCGTTGTCCGTGACGACGAGCTTGTCGGCCACCGACCCTTCGACGTTGCCGCCGTTGGACGCGGCCATGTCGACGATGACCGACCCAGCCCGCATGGACCGGACCATGTCACCGGTGATGATCCGCGGCGCCGGCCGACCGGGTATGAGTGCGGTCGTGACCACGATGTCGGTGTCTTTGACGGCGTCGGCATACATCTGTGCGGCCGCTCGCTCGTACTCCTCCGATGTCTCGCTCGCATAGCCGGTGGCGCTGACCTGCTGCTCCTCGCCGCTTTCCACCTTGAGGAACTCGGCGCCCATGGACTCGACCTGCTCGGCGACCTCTGGGCGGGTATCCGTGGCACGGACGACGGCGCCCAGGCTGCCGGCCGTGCCGATTGCGGCCAGACCGGCGACGCCGGCTCCGACGACGAGGACCTTGGCCGGAGGCACCTTGCCGGCGGCGGTGACCTGGCCGGTGAAGAACGAGCCGAACTCGTTGGCCGCTTCGATGATGGCCCGGTAGCCAGCGATGTTCGCCATCGACGAGAGCACGTCGAGGGACTGGGCCCGCGAGATGCGTGGCACGGCATCCATGGCCATTGCGGTAACGCCCTGGGCGGCGAGCTGCTCGAGCAGCCGCGGGTTGAGCGCTGGGGCGATGAGGCTGACGAGGATGGCGCCCTCGCGCATCCGAGCGATCTCGGAGGCGTCCGGTGCGTTGATCTTGGCGACCAGGTCGGCGGCCCAGACCTTTTCGGCGTCCCCGATGGTCGCCCCCGCAGCGACATACCCGCCGTCATCGAAGCTGGCAGCGGCTCCGGCGCCGGACTCGACGACGACGTCGTAGCCGAGCTTGCGGATCTGTTCGACGGTCTTGGGGGTCGCGGCGACGCGGGTCTCGCCCGCGTGCGTCTCTTTCGGTATCCCGATCAGCACTTCTGTCTCCCGGCTCGTGGGGGGCCCTGGGCTCGTCGAAACGCCCAGCAGTCCGGTAGCCAACCGGCACAAGCGACAACCTAAGGGTTTCGTGCTGTGCCGCGACAGGGACCAATGTCAGTGAGCGTCTCCACGCGCATCCTGCCAGGGACCCGATATCGCGGCGGCACCGCCCACCCCGGACACCCCGAAGGCCCGCGAGCCAGGGAACATCGCGGGCCTTCGGAACTTCTCGCGGCAAGCCAGTGTCCAGCGCCCCTGCTCACCGCCTCGTTGTCAATGTATGCCGGACGCCCCCGCGTGCGGCGTAGGCGCGCCGAGCCGGCCGGCTTGGTAGTCGGCGACCGCTTGTGCGAGCTCCGCGCGCGTGTTCATGACGAACGGCCCGTACCAGGCCACCGGCTCACGAATCGGAGTCCCACCGAGAATGACGACCTCCAGCCCCGCGGCATACCGCTGCTCCTGGCGCGCGTCGGCGGCCACCGTGACGGCGTCGCCGGCTCCGAGGACCGCGAGCTGCCCGGAGGAGATGGGCGTGCGGTTCGGGCCGACCAGCCCAGCGCCGCCCATGACGTACACGAGCGCGTTGAAGTCCGCTCGCCAGGGCAGCTCCAAGGCCGCCCCGGGCGTGATCGTGGCGTGAGTCATCGCGATGGGGGTATGCGTCGAGCCCGGCCCGACGTGCCCGGCGACGTCGCCCGCGATGACCCGCACGAGGGCGCCACCATCCGGGGTGGACACGAGGGCGACCTGCGACGGCTTGAGGTCCTGGTAGCGGGGGGCGGCGAACTTGTCCGACTTGGGCAGGTTGACCCACAGCTGCAGGCCGTGGAACAGCCCGCCCGAGACGACGAGGGACTCCGGCGGCTTCTCGATGTGCAGGATGCCCGATCCGGCGGTCATCCACTGGGTCGCACCGTTGGTGATCGTGCCGCCGCCGCCGTAGGAGTCCTCGTGCTCGAACGTGCCGTCAATGATGTAGGTGACCGTCTCGAACCCGCGGTGTGGATGCCAGGGTGTGCCCTTGGGCTCGCCGGGGCCGTAGTCCACCTCACCCATCTCGTCCATCATGATGAACGGGTCGAGCTGGCGCAGGTCGACGCCCGCCATGGTGCGCTTGACCGGGAAGCCTTCCCCTTCAAAGCCGCTCGGGGCCGTCGTGATGCTGACGACCGGCCGACGTGCCGTGCTGGCCTCGACCGCTGGCAAACGCGGCAGGACCGTCAGGTCTGGAACTGTGACGGCTGGCATCCGACGCTCCTCTAGTTGAGAGGTCAACGATGCAGTGAGAACAACGCGTTCCCCCTCCGCATTCCTCCGTCTGGCCCAGGCGCATAGTCCATGCGATGAGAGGTCGTGACCGCGCTGGCCACCGCACGCGGCCCAGCTACATCTGCTCAGGGGCCTGCACGCCGAGCAGGTCCAGACCTTGGACGAGCACCCGCAGCGCCAAGCCACACAGCGCCAGCCGGGACTCGCGCACCGGCCCCTCGGACTGCAGCACCGGGCAGCTCTCGTAGAACACCGAGAAGGTCTGCGCCACGTCGAACAGGTAGCCGCACAGCCGATGCGGTTCCAGCTCACGCCCGACCTGTCCGACGACGGACCCGAACTCCAGCAGCGCCAACGCCAGCGCTCGCTCTCCGGGCTGCGCCACGAGTATGCCGGGCCGAGGCTCGGTCGGGTCCAGCCCGCCCTGGCGGAAGATATTGCGAATTCGAGCGACGGCATACTGCAGGTAGACCGCCGTGTTGCCGGTGAGCGAGAGCATCCGCTCCAGGTCGAAGACGTACTCACTGTCGTGAGCGACGGACAGATCCGCGTACTTGACCGCCCCCACACCCACCTGCTCCGAGGCGGCGGCCCGGGTGGCCTCGTCGAGGTCCGGGCGCGTCTCGTCGATGATGTGCCTCGCGTTGTCGACCGCTTCGTCGATGAGCGCCATGAGCCGCAGCGGATCCCCGGAACGAGTCCGCAGCAGCTTGCGGTCCGGCCCGAGCACGTTGCCGATCTGCACATGCACCGGCCGCACCCGCTCGGGCAGCCACCCCGCCTTGCGGGCCGCAGCGAAGACCATCTGGAAGTGCAGGGCCTGCGGCGCACCGACCACGTAGAGGATCCGGTCGGCCCCGAGGTCGCGCACGCAATGGCGCACCATGGCGAGATCCGTTGTCGCGTAGTTGTACCCGCCGTCGGACTTGCGCACGATGAGCGGCATCGGCGTGCCGTCCCGGCCGGTGAACTCCTCGAGGAAGACGCAGAGCGCGCCGTCGCTCTCGACCGCGATACCGCGCTGCTCCAGCTCCTCGCACAGCACGGCAAGGTCGGCGTTGTAGGTCGACTCCCCGGCAAGGTCGGCGTCGGTGAGGGTGACATCGAGCGCGGCGTAGATCCGGTTGAAGTAATGCTTGGACAGCTCGATCAGCGTCTCCCACAGACGCAGGGTCTCGACCTCTCCGGACTGCAGGGCCACGACCCGCATCCGGGCGCGGCCGGCGAAGTCCTCCTCGCCGTCGAACTTCACCCGAGCCGCTTGGTAGAAGGCGTTGGGGTCGGTCTCGAGCAGGAGCGCGTCGGGCGAGTCGACACCGACGTCGAGCAGGTGCTCGATGAGCATGCCGAACGGCGTCCCCCAGTCGCCGATGTGGTTCTGCCGTACCACGCGGTGGCCCAGATGCTCGAGGACGCGCGCCAGGGAGTCGCCCACGACGGTGGTGCGCAGATGCCCGACGTGCATCTCCTTGGCCACGTTGGGCGAGGAGTAGTCGATGGCGATGGTCAACGCCTCCTCGACCGGCACCCCCAGGCGTGCGTCGGCGGCGACATCCCGCGCGGCCTGCCCAAGCCAGCCCTCATCGAGCGTGAGGTTGAGAAAGCCCGGCCCGCTGACCTCGACCCGCCGGCATACGTCCGAGACGTCGAGCGCAGCCAGCACCTTCAGCGCCACCTCGCGCGGCGCCATCCCGACCCGCTTGGCCAGGGGCAGTGCGGCGTTGGCCTGCAGGTCCGCGAACTGGCTCGGGCGCAGCACCGGGTCGACGTCGCGGAACTCGTCGCCGAACGCTGCTGCGATTGCGGCGGAGATCCGCGGGGCGAGCACCTCGGCCGGCGACGACATGCGCACTAGGGTATGGGCTCGCCGGCAGGCACCGGACCGCTCACCTCACCACCCCAGGTCGCCGCCCTGGTCGCGGTATCCGGCTGCAGCCAGCACCTGGTCCCAGCTCACCCGTCGAGGTTCGGAGGAGTCACCCAGAGGTATGCCGGCCAGGGCCTGGCGCCGCACGTCCCGATCCAGCTCGGCACCGAACCGGTCGACCACCATGAGCAGCCGCGGCCGGGCCAACCCACCCAGCGACTCCCGCACGCAGTCTCCGAGCTCCCGCGCGACGACCCCGAGGTCGCTCGGGGCCTCCGGTTGCAGCACGACCGCCGCGGCGAGGGCACGCCCGCCGAGATGGTCGCCACGCTCGACGACGTCGACACTGCGGACATACGGGTGATCGGCGAGGATCGAGGCGACTTCGTTGAGCGAGACGAGCTGCCCGGATACCGAGACGACCTCGTCGGTGCGGCCGAGGAACTCCAGCGCCCCGTCGATGCGCCAGCGCGCGGTGTCCCCCGTGGTGTAGGCCCCGGGAATCCGGCTCCAGTGCGCCTCGTCGAGCGCCTCGGCGGGTCCGGAGGCGCCGACCAGGGTGCCGCCCCACGGCCGGGTGAGGACGAACTCGCCTACCTCGCCGGCGGGCACCGGGGCCCCGTCGGCATCGATGATCCGCTCCCCGAGATCGGGCATCCCGTCCGGGTCGACGGGCGCGTCGAGCCGGACGATGCCGCCGAGCTCGACCTGGCCCCATGCGTCCGCAACCGACACCTCGCCGGTGCCCAAGCCGGTGGCCGCGAACTGGCGGACCGCGGCGTCCATCGGCTCCCCCAACGCGACGACCCGGCGCAGTGCTGCGGGAGCCCGAGCGCCCCGCTCGACCGACCATGACCGCAACATCCGCAGCACGGACGGGGTGGTGAGCAGGGTGGTCACGGCGTACCGGCGCAGGATTCGCCAGGCCCGTTCGTGGGTGGGGACGTCCAGCGTCCCCTCGAACATCACCGCGGTGTCACCGGCCGCCAGCGGACCGTAGATGCCGTGGACCTGGGTGCCCAGCCACGAGACGTCCCCGGCGCACCACAACACGGGACCATCGGCGATGCCGCTGCGGTGCACGACGAGCGCCGAGGCGACGACCGCAGCGGTGCCGAGCTCGATGGTCAACGGCCGCCCTCGCCGATGCGCCAGGCTGACCAGGGCCAGTGGGTGATCGGCGGGGACGTCGGCGGGCGCCTCGTCGTCGCGCTCCTGGCCCGGTCGAGCGCCGGCGAGCAGGTCGTGGTACCAGCGATCTCCTTCGTACCAGCCGACATCGATGCCGGTGCGTCGCACGACGACGGTGTGCTCGATCGCGCCGGCCGCGGAGAGCGCCTCGTCGGCGCGGGCCTTGAGCGGCAGCACCGTGCCGTGCCGCCAGGCGCCGTCCTGGGTGATGAGCACCCGGGCCCGGATGGTGGTGAGCCGGTCGGCCATCGCCTCCGGTGGCAGCGGCGTCGGGATGATCGTCTGCACCGCGCCGATGCGGGCGCATGCCAGCATCGCCACGACGGTCTCCGGGAGCCAGCCCAGATGCAGGGCGACGACGTCACCCTCGCCAACCCCGAGGCCGCGCAAAGCGCGCCCGAGCGCCACAACCTGTTCCTCGAGCGCGGCATACGTGAGGCACCGCCGGTCCCCCGGCTCGCCCTCCCAGTGCACCGCCACCGCGTCCGGACGGACCTCGGCGTGGCGAGAGACGCAGGCCGTCGCGGCGTTGAGCCGCCCGCCGGCAAACCAGCTGCCGTACCGCGGACCGTCGACCCACAGGGCGTCCGGGCGGCGCACCCAGGGCAAGAGGTCGGCGACCGCCGCCCACCGGGGCAAGTCGGGTCCTGACGTGGGCGTCGAGGCTGGCGCCCCGGCGGACATCGCCCTCGATACCAGGGGGCCGTCAGCCATGGCCGAGCGTTCGCATCGCCGCTGTCGCAGCTCGGCTCAGATGATCGACAACGGCCTGTATGCGCTCTGGGCCGACGTCCCGCGGCAGGTCCGCGGAAAGGGCGGCCAGGGCAGTGCCGAGGGCGTCGACGACCGGAACGGCAACCTCGACCGAACCGGACAGCGCCAGGTCTGATCCGGCCAGCGAGGGGGCCCCCGCCCAGGCCACCCGTTCGTCTTCTGCCATGGCCCGCGTCGGCTCGTCGACATCGTCGAGCGCCCGCTTCCACCGCTCGTCGTCGGCGCGTGCGGCGAGCAGCCGACCACCCGGTGTGAGCAGAGCCGGCGGGAGTCCGAAGGGATGGCGGTAGGGCCCGGAATCGGCACCGTCGACCCGATCGACGTAGACGACCGACGCGCCGACCAACAGCTGGATGTGCACCGTGCCGCCGACCTCGTCGCGTAGCCGGGCCAGGTAGGGGGCAAGCGCCCGCAGGACCGGCAGCCGCGCCAGGTAGCGGTGCGACAGCCGGGTCAGCTCCGGCCCCAGCCCGTAGCGGGAGGAGCGCGGGTCCTGCTCGACGAGGTCCGCGAGGACGAGGGAGCGCAACAGCCGGTGCACGGTGGGCAAGGACAGGCCCGAGCGGTCGGCCAGCTCGGTGAGCTGCTGGTATGCCGGCCCTTCGGCCAGCAGCTCGAGTAACAGCACGGCGTTACGGACCGTTCCGAGTGACCCCGGAGCCTCCTGCAGCGCCTCGCTGAGCGGCGACACGCGCCGACCTCCTTCGTTGCCCAATGCCATCGGGCTAGTTGACTCTAGGCGGTGGATTTCAGTTCCACAAGAAGCATTGCCTTTCCAGATAGTGGAAAGTACGCTCATCTCCACAGCCAGGGGGACGGGAAACGGGAGGTCCGCCGTGGCGGGACGGGCATACGAGCACTCGCTCAACTCCTCCACGGTGCCCGTCGGCCAGCCCCTGCTGGAGATCACGGGGATCGAGCTGCGCTTCGGCGGCGTCCTGGCCCTGCACGACGTGGGGTTCACCGTCACCCAGGGCCACATCCACGCGGTTATCGGGCCGAACGGCGCCGGCAAGTCCAGCCTGCTCAACTGCGTGAGCGGGCTCTACCACCCCGGGTCGGGCAAGGCCGTCCTGCATACCGGCAACGGGCACAGCTACGAGCTGACCTCCATGCCCCCGCACCGGATCGCGCGACTGGGCGTCGCCCGCTCGTTCCAGAACATCGAGCTGTTCGCCCACCTCACGGTCCTGGAGAACCTGCTGCTCGGCCGGCATACCCACATGCACCTCGGCGTGCTGAGCGCGCTGCTGTGGTACGGGCCGGCCCGGCGCCAGGAGGTCGCGCACCGGGGGCTGGTGGAAGAGGTCATCGACCTGCTGTCGTTGCAGCCGTTCCGCCACCAGCCCGTGGGCTCGCTCGCGTACGGGATCCAGAAGCGCGTCGAGCTCGGCCGGGCCCTCGCGTTGCAGCCGGCGCTGCTGCTGCTCGACGAGCCGATGGCGGGCATGAACGCCGAGGAGAAGGAGGACATGGCCCGATACGTGCTGGACGTACACGAGCTGGCCGGCGTCACCGTCGTGCTCATCGAGCACGACATGGCGGTCGTCATGGACATCTCCGACCGGGTCAGCGTCCTGGACTTCGGCCGGCTCATCGCCGACGGCACGCCGGATGAGGTCAAGGCCAACCCGGCCGTCGTCGAGGCCTACCTCGGCTCAGAGGAGGACTGATGGCGGCGACGTCCGCGGACACCTTCCCCCGCCTGCTCGGCCAGCTTGCGGCCACGCGCCCTGACGCCACCGCCCTGCAGGAGAAGCGCTACGGCATCTGGGCGCCCCTCACGTGGAGCGGGTATGCCGGGCGGGTCCGGGACTTCTCGCACGGGCTGGCCGCGCTGGGCGTCCGGCGCGGCGACATCGTCGCGGTGCTGGGCGACAACCGGCCCGAGTGGCTGATCGCCGAGCTGGCCGCGCAGAGCATCGGGGCAGCCGTCGTGGGCATCTACCCGACCAGCATCGGCGAGGAGCTGCTGCACATCCTCACGCTGGCTCGGGTCCAGGTGGTCGTGGCGGAGGACCAGGAACAGGTCGACAAGCTCATCCGCCTGCGCCTGGAGGACACCGGCGCAGCGAGCAGCCGAGGGGGCACCAGTGCCGGCTCCTCGGCGCACGACGACATGCCACCGCTGCTGATGCAGACCGTCATCTACTACGACCCGCACGGCCTAGAGCAGTATCACCGGCAGTACTCCGAGCTGCTGCGCGACTTCACCGAGATCGAGGCGCTCGGACGCGAGTGGGGCCAGGCGCATCCGGGCTGGCTCGAGGAGCAGGTCGCCGCCGGGGCAGCCGATGACATCGCGGTCATCTGCACGACCTCAGGCACCACGAGCCGGCCCAAGCTGGCCGAGCTCTCGCACGCCAACCAGCTGGCGATGGCCGAGCATCTCACCGCGATCGACCCGATCCGTGCCAAGGACCGCTACGTGTCCTTCCTGCCCTTCGCGTGGATCGGGGAGCAGATGCTCGCCGTGGCATGCGGGATGAGCCGCGGGCTGACGCTGTCCTTCCCCGAGGACAGCGCCACCCAGAAGAGCGACCTGCGCGAGATCGGCCCCAACGTCATGTTCTCCCCGCCACGCATCTGGGAGTCCATGCTCTCGGAGGTACAGGTCCGCATCGACGAGGCCGGTTGGCTCAAGCGGGCCGTCTTCGGGTGGGGGTATGCCGTCGGCGACCGGGTTGCCGAGCGCAAGATCAAGGGTCGCGGCGCCGGGGGGCTCGCGATCCTGCACACCCTGGCCAACCAGGTCGCGCTGCGGCCGGTGCGCGACCAGCTGGGCCTGGCCCGCATCAAGCACTGCTACACGGGGGGCGCACCGCTCGGGCCCGACGTCTTCCGCTTCTTCCACGCCATCGGCGTCAACCTCAAGCAGATCTACGGCCAGACCGAGATCTGCGGTATTGCCGTCGTGCACCGCGACGACGACATCGCGTTCAACACGGTGGGCACGCCGATCGCCGGCACCGACATCAGGATCGCGGACAACGGCGAGATCCTGCTGCGCTCGGCCTCGGTCTTCCGGGGCTACCACCGCAACCCGGTCGCGACCGCCGAGGCCGTCGACGCCGAAGGATGGCTGCACACCGGCGACGCCGGCTACCTCGACGACAACGGGCACCTGGTCGTCATCGACCGCGAGAAGGACGTGCTCACCACCGCCGACGGCACCCCCTTCTCGCTCGCCTTCATCGAGAACAAGCTCAAGTTCTCCCCCTACGTCGAGGAGGCCGTCGCCTGCCCCTCGAGGGACTACGGGATGACCGCCATCCTCACCATCGACCCCATGACGACGGGCTCGTGGGCCGAACACGAACGCCTCGGCTACACGACGTACACCGACCTGGCCGCCAAGGCCGAGGTCCGCGACCTGCTCGCCGAGGAGGTCAACCGGGCCAACGAGGACCTGCCCGAGAGCATCCGGGTGCGTCGGTTCGTGCTGCTGCACAAGCAGTTCGACCCGGACGATGACGAGATCACCCGCACCCGCAAGGTCCGCCGCAACGTCATCGGCGCACGGTATGGCGCGATCATCGACGCTCTCGCGAGCCCGCAGGACCGGGTGGGCGTGACGAGCACGGTCACCTACCAGGACGGCACGAAGATCGACCGGAACATCGACCTGCGCATCTTCGACCTGACCACCTACCGCGAGCCGGACGGCCGCGGTCGACGCCCAGTGTGGAGTGGACGCCGATGAGCACCTTCGTCTCGCTGACCGTCTACGGCCTGGCCGACGGCGCCATCCTCGCCCTCGCGGCCCTCGGTTTCGTGCTCATCTACAAGGCCACCCGGGTCATCAACTTCGCCCAGGGCGAGTTCCTGCTCGTCGGCGCATACACGTTCTACACGGCCTTCGTGCTCTTCGGGCTCCCGCTGATCCTCGCCAGCCTCGTCGGGGTCCTCGGCGCCATCGTGCTCGGCGTGGCCGTCGAGCGTTTCGTCCTGCGCCCGCTCGTCGGCGAGAACCCGATCAGCGTCATCATGGTGACGATCGGGCTGGCAGCCGTCCTGCGAGCAGGCGTGCAGATGTTCTTCGGCACCTCGGTGCGCGAGCAGCCGAAAATCCTGCCGACCGGCAGCGTCGACGTCGCCGGGGTGACGGTGCCGGTCAACCGGCTGCTCGTCATCGTCATCGCCGCCATTGTCCTGGTCGCGTTCACCGTGTTCTTCCGCCGCTCGCGCCACGGCGTGGCGATGCGCGCGGTCGCCGACGACCAGCAGGCCGCGCTGACCATGGGCATCTCGGTCCACCGGACGTTCGCGCTGGCGTGGGTGCTGGCCGCGGTGAGCGCCCTCATTGCCGGTGTCCTGCTCGCCGACCTGTCCGCCGTAGAGCAGAACATCGCCTCCTTCGGGCTCATCGTCTTCCCGGTCGTCATCCTCGGAGGCCTGGACTCGATCCCCGGCACCATCGTGGGCGGACTCATCATCGGGCTGCTCAAGCAGTACGTCTCGGGCTATGCCGATCCCGGCCTGGCTGAGGTGCTCCCCTACGTCGTGCTCATGGCCATCCTCATGGTGCGTCCGTACGGCATCTTCGGCGAGACCCGGATCGAGAGGGTGTGAGCCATGGCCACGGCGACCGGCATCCACTTCCGCACCTACCAGGCCGAGCTGCGGCTGCGGCATACCAAGGCCGAGTGGGCGCGCCTCGTGCTCGTCGTCGTCGCGCTGCTGGGGGCGCCCTACGTGCTCAACGTGTACTGGCTGGGCATCGCCAACACCATCCTCATCGCGGTCATCGGCGCGGTCGGGCTGAACATCCTCACCGGGTTCACCGGCCAGATCTCGTTGGGCCAGGGCGGCTTCCTCGCCGTCGGCGCCTATACCTCCGCGATCCTCTCCACCCGGGCGGGGCTGCCAGTGCCGGCGGCGATCGTCGTCGCCGTGCTGATGACGGCGCTCATCGGCGCGCTCTTCGGGTTGCCCGCCCTGCGGCTCAAAGGTCTCTACCTCGCGATCGCCACCCTGGCCTCGCAGGAGATCATCCTGTTCGTCGTGCGCAGGTGGGGGTTCCTCACCGACAACAAGGGCTACATCGAGGTGCCCCGGCTGAACCTGGGTTTCCTGCGGATCGAGCGGGAGACCTTCGAGCTGCAGTGGTACTGGATCCTCCTGCCGATCACGTTCGTGGCGGTCCTGCTGGCCCGCAACCTGTTCCGCTCGGCGCTGGGCCGCTCGTTCATGGCCGTGCGTGACCAGGACATCGCCGCCGAGGCCATCGGCGTCAACATCACCCGGGCGAAGGTGACCGCGTTCGCCTGCTCGAGCGGCTTCGTCGGGCTCGCCGGCGCCCTGTCGGCCTACTACACCGAGACCGTGACATGGGAGCGGTTCACCCTCGATGTCTCCGTCCTCTTCCTCGCCATGATCATCGTCGGCGGTCTGGGCAGCATCGCCGGCTCGGTCTACGGGGCGATCTTCATGATGCTGCTGCCCGCGCTGCTCACCGAGGTGGTCGACGCGGCCCGGGGGTCGGTCCCGTTCATCGCCGAGCAGCTCCCCGCGATCAAGAACGCCGTGTTCGGCATCGCGATCATCACCTTCCTGCTCATCGAGCCACGAGGTCTGAACCGGATCTGGACGCGCATCAAGGACTACGTCCGGTTCTGGCCGTTCCGCTACTGACCGGCCAACCAGCTGGCAGACCAACGAAATGGAGTTGCTTCTATGAAACGCACACCACGGCTCGCCGCCCTCGCGGCCGCTGCGTCAGTGCTCCTCGGCGTCGCCGCCTGCGGCGGCGGAGCGGCCACCAGCAGCAGCGGCGGCAGCGGCGACACGACGCCGATCAAGGTCGGCATCATCGCCGACCTCACCGGCGCGACCGCGGACGTCGGCAAGCCTTACAACGACGGCATGCTCGCGTACATCGACTGGCTCAACGCCAAGGGCGGCATCAAGGGCCGCCAGATCTCCGCCATGTCCAACGACTACGCCTACCAGGTGCCAAAGGCCGAGGAGCTGTACAAGAAGTACGTCGCTGACGGCGCCGTGGTCATCCAGGGGTGGGGGACCGGGGACACCGAGGCGCTGCGCACCAAGGTGGCGGCCGACAAGCTGCCGTTCATGTCGGCCTCGTATGCCGAGATCCTCACCGACCCCAAGCAGTCGCCCTACAACTTCGTCGTGGCACCGACGTACTCGGACCAGATGCGGGTGGCGCTGAACTGGATCGCCAAGGACAGTGGCGGCGCTGCCCAGATCGCGGTCTTCCACAACGACAGCCCGTTCGGCACGGCACCGCTGGCCGACGGAGACGCGTGGATCAAGACCAAGAACCTCAACATCCAGGTCAAGGCCTATCCCATGCCCAAGACGCCCAACTTCGTCGGACTGCTCGCCCAGGCTCAGGGTGCCAAGTACATCGTCATCCAGAACGTCTCGAGCCCGGCGGCGCAGGTGGCCAAGGACATCAAGGACCAGAACCTGCCGATGAAGATCGTGTGCCTCAACTGGTGCGCTGACGAGCTGTTCATCAAGACCGCCGGTGACGCCGCCGCCGAGGGCCACATCCTCGTCCAACCGTTCGCCCCTGCTTCGACGAACGCGGCCGGCCTCAAGGTGATCGACGACTACCTCAAGTCCAAGGGCTCCTCGCTGGCCGCGCAAAGCCTGCACTACCAGCAGGGCTGGTACACCATGGACGTGATGGCCAAGGGCATCGAGAAGGCCATCAACAGCGGCGACAAGCTCACCGGCGAGTCGATCCGAACCGCCTTGCAGACCATGGACCCGGTCGACACCGGTGGTGTCGTCGGCACAGGCAAGGTGCAGTTCAGCGCTGACTCCCACCGTGGCTCGACCGGCACCGGCATCTACCAGGTCAAGACCGGGCAGATGACCTTGGTGGCGGCCGGCGTTGTGCCGTGAGCGACGCCAACCCGGGCACCTTCGGAGCGGCCGGCTCAGCGCCGGCCGCTCCGCAAGGCCACCAGCTCGACGGCTTCGAACCGCCGCAGGGCGCCGAGCGCAGCTCGCTGCTCTCCCTCAACAACATCGAGGTCATCTACGACGACGTGATCCTCGTGCTACGCGGGCTGTCGCTCGCGGTGCCCGAGGGCAAGACGGTTGCGCTACTCGGCTCCAACGGCGCGGGGAAGTCAACCACCCTCAAGGCGATCTCCGGGCTGCTGCCGACCGAGCACGGCGAGGTCACCGACGGCAAGATCCTCTTCGACGGGCGGGACATCACCTCCCTCGACGCCGCCGCGCGGGTGAAGCTGGGCCTGTCGCTGTGCATGGAGGGCCGCCATGTCTTCGAGCACCTCACTGTGCAGGAGAACCTCGTCTCCGGCGCCTACTTCCGCGGCGGCGGCGAGCCCGGCGACATCGAGCGCGTCTACGGCCTGCTGCCCAAGCTCGGGGACATGACCAACCGCATCGCCGGCTACCTCTCCGGCGGGGAGCAGCAGATGCTCGCCATCGGCCGGGCCCTCATGGCCCAACCCCGGCTGCTCATGCTCGATGAGCCGTCCCTCGGCCTGGCCCCGCTGTTGGTCAAGGACATCTTCGCCTTCATCAAACGGGTCAACGAGCAGCTGGGCCTCACCGTGCTGCTCATCGAGCAGAACGCCCGGCGCGCTCTGGAGGTCGCCGACCACGGCTACATCATGGAGCAGGGCCGGATCGTGCTGGAGGGCACGGCTGCGGACCTGCGCGAGAACCCGGACGTCAAGGAGTTCTACCTCGGCCTCGGCGACTCGGGCCACCGCAAGAGCTTCCGGGACGTCAAGCACTACAAGCGCCGTAAGCGTTGGCTCTAGGAAGGACTTGCCATGTCCGGGTTGCTTCGCGCTGCCGTCGACCGGTATGCCGCGCAGCTGGCTCCACACGTCGCGCGCACCGTGGTCCAGGCGCGCGCGATGGTTCCGGCGTTGGCAGAACGGTTGTCCCGCAATGGCATCGATGACGAGGATGATGCGGCCGACGGCCTCTGCTCCCTTCCGGTGCTCACCAAGGACGACGTGCTTGCCCAGCAGCTGGACGCGCCGCCCTACGGCGGTCTGCTCGCGCCGCACGCCGCTGTCAAACGGGTCTTCCAGTCACCGGGGCCGCTGTACGAGCCGCAGCTGGACGGCGCCGACCCGTGGCGCTGGGGACCGTCGCTGGCCGCCGCGGGGTTCGGTCCCGGCGACCTGGTGCTCAACGGCTTCGGCTACCACCTGACTCCGGCGGGGGCCATGTTCGAGGAGGCCGCCGTGGGCCTCGGAGCCTGCGTCCTGCCGGGTGGCATCGGCAACCAGGACCTGCAGGCGCGCGCGATCGCCGACCTGGGCGTCACGGCATACACCGGGCTGCCCAGCTACCTGAAGACCGTCGTGGACCACTACGACGAGCTCGGGCTGGCCGCGGACCGCTGGCGCCTGGCCCGTGCCGTCGTCACCGCCGAGCCGTTGCCGGACTCGTTGCGTGCGCTGCTGCGCGAACGCGTGCCGACCGTGCTCATGGCCTACGGCACCGCTGAGACGGGGATGATCGGCTACGAGACCGAGCCGGGGGGCGGGCTGGTGCCGGCGCCGGGTGTCCTGGTACAGGTCTGCGAGCTCGACACCGGCGAACCGATCGCCGACGGCGAGGGCCAGGTCGTCGTCACGTTGCTGCGCCCGGAGTACCCGCTCGTGCGCTTCGGCACTGGCGACCTGTCCGCCTGGATGCTGGGACCCGATGGGCACCCCCGCCTGGTCGGCGTGCTGGGCCGGGTCGGGGCGGCGGTGAAGGTGCGCGGGATGTTCCTGCACCCGCGCCAGGCCGCCGCTGTGCTGGCCGGCGTGGCGGACGTCGCGGGGTGGCGCTTCGTCGTCGACCGCGTGGACCACAAGGACCAGCTCGGGTGCGAGGTCGTGGTGCGCGACGGCGCCGACACTCGGGCGGTCGTTGCCGAGGTGACGGATCGAGTGCGGGCCGGGCTGCGGTTCGCCTGCACCGTGACGGCGGTGGCTGCCCTACCCGATGACGTCGCCCCGATCACCGACCGGCGCGACTGGTCCTAGCCGAGCCCGCTCGACCGGCTCCGCGTCAGCGACCCTCGTGCTCGTGCACCAGGGAATGCAGCCAGAGGTCGGCCATGGCCAGCTCCGCGACCGCCGCCTCCGAGCCGTCCCGCGGCGCGGGCGCCCGGCATACCGGCACCTGGACCGAGCAGTCGGGACACGAGAGCCAGTAGGCCACGTCCTGCGGTTTGCGGAAGGGGGCGCCTGAGCCGCGGCGCACGCGGCGGCGTGCGGTGCGCCAGCGCCCCACGGCGTCGGTGAGCACGTCGGCGAGGACGTGGGCGTCGCTGTATGCCGTGGCCAGCCACAACGCCACGGTTTTCGCCGGTTGCGCTTCCGCCAATGGCGCGGCGGCGAGCTGACCGCTGTCCATGTGTTCCTCCAAGACGACCCCAGGTGGTTCATCGCAAAGGAGGGCCGTCACGCGTCGCGGATACGCGCAGGCCGCCTCCGGGCAGCCCCGCCGGCCTCGGAGTCGATGCCCACCCTCTGAGTCGACGCCCACCACCAAGTCGATGTGAAGTCGGCGCGGAGAACGTAGTGCGCGGAGAACGTAGCGCGATCACATCGATTGGATAGCCGGGGCGCTCAGCCGGCGGGCTGCTGCGGCGTGCCGGTCTGAGCTGCTGGGCTGGTCGGCGCGGTCGAACCCGTCCCGGTGTTCGACGTCGAGCCGGGCGTGCCTGTCGTTGCCGACTCGGCCGGACCCGACGTGGCCGATTGTGTCGCGGTAGCGGCCGGGGCCGACCGGACGTTCTCCACCGACGACGGCGACGCGGGAGCGGTCGTCGACGGCTCGGCCTGCTGGGCTCCCACCACCTGTCCGACACTTGTGCCGGACGACGTGGAGCCGGAGATCGGGTGACCGATGACGAGCTCGACTGCGGTGATCGCCGCCAGGGCAAGGACGACTCCCAGCGCCAGTCCTGCCACCAGACGCAGCCATCGTCGCTCGGCCGGTTTGGTCTTTGGCGCTGGCGCACCGAGCGGATCGACGTCGCGATCCGGGTCGATCTCGCCATCGAAGAGGTCCGGGGTGGCCTGGTCGGAGTCGGTCTGGTCGGGGACCCGGACCACTCGCAGCTGCGAGGCGGCCAGCACCAGTGAGTGGGAGTAGACCGCGCCGCCGATCGTCGCGACGACCGATCCGACCACGGCGCCGATGAGCGTGCCAGCGACGCCGAGGAAGGATGCGGCCACTGCTGAGGTCGCGGCGGCGAGTGCGCTGCCGATGACCTGGGGCAGGCTCAGCCCGAGGAAGTGTCGCTCGGAGGTTCGTTCGCTGGAGGATTCCTGGACCGCAACAGGGTTGGCAGGAGAACGGGTGGTGGTGGACATGGGATGCGAAACTCTCGGTTCGGTGGTTCAAGGGCGATCGTGTGCGCCCGCCGCCGTTGCCGGTCGTTCGTCATCGCGCCTCGTGTCGTCGTCCGCTCAGTTCGGACACCACCCAGGATACCGGCTCTCGGCCTCGGCACCGGCTGGCGCCGTCATGTGGACAGCGCGAGCGCGAGCACCCGAGCTGCAGGCAGGGCCGAGAGCGCGGTGCCTTCGAGCAAGAGCTTCGCCCCGCGGACCCCGGCCCCGATGACGACCGGACCTGCTGCCACGACAGCCTCGTCCACGAGGACCACCCAGTCGTCGGGGAGGCCGACCGGTGTGATCCCGCCCTGGGTCATTCCGGTCAGTGCCTCGGCCTGCTCCTGGCTCATGAACGACAGCTTGCGCACGTCGAGGTGCTTGCGGACGACTCGGTTGATGTCCGCACGGTCGCTGGCTAGGACCAGGACCGCGGCGTGGACCGTCCGCTCGGCTCGGCGACCCTCTACCACAACGCAGTTGGCGGACGACTCAGTTGCCACATCGTATGCCGCGCAGAACGCCGCGGTGTCGGCGAGGGCTTCGTCGATGGGTGCCACCTCGGCACCCGGCACGAGAGCGGCGGCAGCCGCGACCGGTGGCGCCACCAGGTCCAGGGCCCCGGCGAGTGGGCGCCAGTCGAGGGTTCCGCGGGCGGACGGCATACCGGCACGCTACGCGACGCGCGTGCGTGCGGCACTGAGTCCCCGGCCCGGCCTCCGCCGCCGAGTGAGCACGCACTCAGTGGTCAGTAGATGCTGAAATCAGGCCCGGATAACCGCAACTACTGCCCACTCGGTGAGAGCAGACGAGCCTGGGCCAGCCGGGCGGCGGTCCGCTCACGCATCTCGATCTTGCGGACCTTGCCGGTGACGGTCATCGGGAACTCGTCGACGATCTCGACATACCGCGGGATCTTGTAGTGCGCCAGCTGTCCGGACGCGAACGCCCGCACTGCCTCCGCGGTCAGCGGCTCGGCGCCCTCCCGCATCCGGATCCAGGCGCACAGCTCCTCGCCGTACCGCTCGTCGGGCACACCGATGACCTGTGCGTCGAGGATGTCGGGGTGGGTGTAGAGGAACTCCTCGATCTCGCGCGGATAGATGTTCTCGCCGCCCCGGATGACCATGTCCTTGATCCGGCCGGTGATCTGCACGTAGCCGTCCTGGTCCATCACCGCGAGGTCGCCGGTCATCATCCAGCCGTCCTTGAGCACCTCGTCGGTCTTGTCCGGCTGGTTCCAGTAGCCGAGCATGACCGAGTAGCCCTTGGTCGCGAACTCCCCTGTCTCGCCGCGCTCGACCGGCTGCCCCGTGGCGGGATCCACGACGGCGATCTGCAGGTGCGGACCCACCCGTCCGACCGTCCCCACCTTGCGCTCGAACGAGTCGTCAGTGCGCGTCTGACACGACACGGGCGACGTCTCGGTCATGCCGTAACAGATCGTCACCTCGTCGATGCCGGATGCGATGAGCTTCTTCATCATCTCCGCCGGGCAGGGCGAGCCCGCCATGATGCCGGTGCGCACCGCAGAGAGGTCGTAGCGGTCGATGTCCGGCAACGCCCACTCCGCGATGAACATCGTCGGCACGCCGTACAGCGACGTGCATCGCTCGTCCTGGGTGGCTTGCAGCGTCAGCTCGGGGTCGAAGCCGGGCGCCGGGATAACCATGCACGCACCATGGGTCGTGCACGCGAGATTCCCCATGACCATGCCGAAGCAGTGGTAAAACGGCACGGGGATGCAGACGCGGTCGGCCTCGGTGTACCGGCATACCTCCCCGACGAAGAACCCGTTGTTGAGGATGTTCCGGTGGCTCAGGGTCGCGCCCTTGGGGAACCCGGTCGTGCCGGACGTGTACTGGATGTTGATCGCCTCGGTGTTCGCGAGGCCGGCCTGGATCTGCGCCAGG
>JBIOUP010000274.1:0-4558 GCA_044867305.1 Dermatophilaceae bacterium | reverse complement strand
GTGCCGGGGAAGAAGTAGAGCATGATCGAGTCGGGGTCGAACTCGGTGCCTTTCACCTGGTCGACGCGGTACTTGTCCAGCACGTTGTGCCGGATCTGCGCCTCGTTCCAGTTGTTCGGCGGCCCGGAGAGGGCGGTGATGACGGCCTGCTCGTTCCACTCGATCCCACCGGCCGGGTTCTGGTGCTCGTGGGCCAGGCCGATGGTGTGGCCGAACTCGTGTGCCGCCGTCCCGCCGTCGAGGAAGCCCAGGTTCATGGTGGGTTGATCCAGCGGTATGCCGTGGACGTCGGTTCCGACGTACGACCAGGCGCCGTCGTCGGGGTCGAAGGTCACGCGCACCTCCGCCGCCGGGTCGTCGCCGAACTCGAAGTGCAGGTTGGCGCACTCGGTCCACCAGCGGGCTTGCTCGGTGGCCTTGGCGCGCTGCTGCGCCGTTCCGCCGATGAACCGCACGCGCAGGGTGCTGCCGTTCATCCACAGCTTGCCGATGGGCATGATGGCGCGGTCGTTCGAGCGGTCCCAGTGGGTCATGAGGTCCGCGGGAAGGAGCCGGTCGATGCAAACCTTGGGTGCAGCCATGAGATGTCCCGCTTTCTGAGGTGGTCCGGCCGCCGCTACCGAGTGGAGGGTAGTGCGCACCGGTTTGATACGCCACGGCCCGCTGCGTTCGCCACTGTGCGATCGTGCGGGGGCCGCAGGGGGTCGGACATCCCCATCGGGTGCGCGTCAGCAGATGCGGTTATTCGCCTCGCATAGCAGCATCTACTGCCCACTCGGCGAGGGAGGGCGCCGGGGGCGGCTGCCTTGGGCGCGGGGGCTGCTGCCTTAGGTTCCGGGGCTGCCTTAGGGAGGCGGGGGCCTGCCTTAGGCGCGGGGTGCATCCTCGGGCCGGCCGAAGATACCGCGTTCCTCCGATCCGGGCGGCTACCTCAGGCGCCGACGCTGGAAGCACTGATCCACCAGGAGGTTCCAGCGCCAGCGCAGGAACGTCCGACCACCACGGAGGTTCTGGTCATGTCCTTCACCCCTCTCAACGACACCACGTCGGTCCGGGCCGAGCTGCACAGCCGCTACGCCAGCGGTCGCCACGGCCGGGCCGCACGCCCGGAGTCCTCGCTTCGGGTCATCGCCCGGTCGCTGCGCTCGGCGCGCCGCCACGAAGAGGGCGCCAGCAGCCACCTGTGAGCCCGCTTCGCGCCTCGCCGATGCCCCCGTTGTCGGCGCGGTCGCCCATAATCGCCGGCATGCCGTTGTTCCGGTTGTCCGGCCCGCTGGTCGGGCGGGAGGTCGAGCTGTCGCGCCTCACCGCCGCGGCCGGCATACCGTCCGGCCGCGGCGGCTTGGTCGTCATGTCCGGTGACGCCGGCATCGGCAAGTCCAGGCTGCTGGCCCAGCTCGAGCAAGAGGCCGCCGCCGCGGGCTGGGTGAGCCTTCTCGGGCACTGTGTGGGTCAGGCCGGCAGCGCCCTGCCGTACCTGCCGTTTGTCGAGGTTCTCGCCGAGGCCGACGGCGCGCTTCCCGACGTCATCGACGCGGTCGTGGCCGCGCATCCGAGCCTGCTGCACCTCATGTCGTGGCGATCGGCAGGCGCTGGAGCCAGTCCTGGCCCTGCGGACAACGCCTTGGCCGACCCCGGCTTGGTCGCCGAGGCGGTGCACGCCTGTCTCAGCGCGCTCGCGTCGCGTGGGCCGCTGCTCGTCCTCATCGAGGATGTCCATTGGGCCGACCACTCGTCCCGCGACCTCATCACGCTGCTGTTCACCCGGGGGTTCACCGGCCCCCTGGCCATGGTTGTCACCTATCGGGCGGATGACCTGCATCGACGCCATCCGCTCTACGAGACCTTGGTGGTCTGGTCCCGCCTCGCCGGCGTGACGCGGATGGAGCTCGGCCCCCTGCCGGAGGAGCCCATGCGCCGCCTTGTCGCCGGTCTCGAGGGCGCTCCCTCCTCGCCCGGCGACATCGCTGCGCTCGCTGCGCGAGCCGAGGGCAACGCCTTCTTCGCCGAAGAGCTCGTCGCCAGCGCTGCCGTGGGCCGCGGCCTCGGCGAGGACCTGAGCCGCCTGCTACGCGTGCGCGTGGAGCAGCTGGACGAGGACACCCAGCGGGCGGTGCGTGCCATGGCCGTGTCCGGCCGGCAGGTCAGCCACGAGCTGCTCGGCGCGGTGCTGTCCGTGGCTCCTGAAGAGCTCGATGACGTACTGCGCCCGGCCATCGACAACCACACCGTCGAGGCGGTGCCACCAGATCGTTACGCGTTCCGACACGCCCTGGTTGCCGAGTCGGTCGGGGACTCGCTGCTTCCGGGTGAGCGCCGAGCCCTGCATCGCGGGTATGTCGCGGCGCTGGCTGCCCAGCCGCACCTGGCTCCTGCCTCGGAGCTGGCTCGTCACGCGGCGGCCGCCGGGGACTACGGCACCGCCATTGCCGCAGGCCGCCAGGCTGCCGAGGCAGCCTTGCGCATGGGCGGCCCCTATGACGCGCTGTCCCAGTTCGAGCGGGTGCTGAGCTGGATGGGCGAAGATGACCCCGCTCGCGACGAGGTGACACTGCGTGCCGCGAGCGCGGCGTCGGCCGCCGGTGAGGTGCTGCGCTCGGTTGGCCTGCTCAAGGACCGGCTGGACCATCCGGGGCTGGCACAGTCGCCGACGGCACGGGCGCAGCTGCTGGCCGCGTATGCCGTCGAATCGCGGGTCCTCGACCTGCCGGTCGACGGGCTGGCCGTCACCCGCGAAGCGATGGCGCTGCTTCCCCCGGACCGGGACGCCCGGCATACCGCGGTGCTCACCGCGCACCTGCAGGCATTGGTCGACTCCGGCCGCTACGCCGAGGCCACCATCGTCGCCGACGAGGTGCTCGCCCTGGCCGAGCGAGCCGGACAGCGCGAGGCCACTTCCGAGGTACGCACCATCATGACGGGGGTCATCAAGGCCGAGCAGGATGTCGACGCCGTCCAGGCTCACCTGGTCGCTGTCGCGGCGGAGCTCGACGGGCCCGATGACCCCATCCAGGTGCGCGTGCTGCATCAGCTCGGGGCGCTGGCCCACCACCGAGGCGATTTGCCGTTGGCGTTGCGCCGGTTCGACGAGGGGGCCGCGGCCGGTCGACGGCTGGACCGGCCGTGGGCCCCGTGGGCGCTGGAGTGCCGGCTGGAGGCCGGCCTGGTCGCCTTCGAGCTGGGCGACTGGGACGGCGCCTTGGCGCGCCTGCAACCACCTCCGCCTCCGTATCCCCAACCCGGTCATGCGTTGTTCGTTGCCGCGCGCCTGCTCGTCCTGGCCGGTCAGGGCGCACCGGTCGAACGAGGCGTGTTCGACCGATTGCGCGAGTGGTGGCCGGTCGACAGTCTCGTGGTCGTCCTCACGGCCGGGGGCGGGATGCAGGTGCTGGGCAACGCTGGTGAGGTCGAGGCGGCGGTGGCCCTGGTGCAGGACGCCGTTCGGGCGCTCGACCGGGCGTGGGGCAGGACGTACCAGGCGTTGGTGCGCTTCGGCGCGCTGCTCACCGGGATTTGCGCGGGGGCGATCTCTCGCGCCGACCCCGAGGTGCGCACCCGGTTGCTCGAGGCGTGCGAGCAGCTGTGCGAGCGGGCCCGCGCCGCCCTGGCCGAAGCCCAGCTTTCGCCGGGATCCCGTTATGCCTCAGCAGGATCTGAGACTCAGGCATGGGCGCATCGGATCACTGCCGAGCAGCTTCGCCTGCGCTGGCTCGCCGGCTGCGAGCCGCCCACCCTCGAGGAGATGACGACGGCCTGGCAGGCCAGCGTCGAGGCCATGGCGCAATACGGCCACGTGTACGAGACCGCTCGATCGCGGGCACGGCTGGCTGCCGTACGCCATGCGGCGGGTGACTCGAAAGGAGCGGGCGAAGCAGCTGAGGCGGCACGCCGGTTCGCGCAGGCGGTCGGGGCGGCCCCGTTGCTTGCCGAGCTCGACGCGCTGGCCAGCCCACCCAGCCGGGCAGCCGGCATACCGGACCTCACCGCGCGAGAGCTCGACGTGCTTCGCCTGGTGGCCCTGGGACGCAGCAACGGGCAGATCGGCTCGGCACTGTTCATCAGCACCAAGACGGTGAGCGTGCACGTGTCGAACATCCTGGCCAAGCTCGGCGCGGCCAGCCGTGGGGAGGCGTCGGCCATCGCGCGCCAGCGCGGTCTCATCGACTGACCCGCGCCCACCCGAAGGGCTCGGCCCATCGCGAACGTCCCATGGAAATCCCGTTGGGGGCGCTCGGTGGCCGTTGTTACCGTCGAATACCGTTGTCGTCGCCCCAGCAGACCAGAAAGGCTCGTCGTGTCCATCGAGCAGGCCGCCCCGGAGGCCATCGGAGGCGCCCCGGTGCCGCCCACTGCGCACCCGCGGGTGCTGTGGCTCATGGTCGCTGCGACGTTCGTGGTCTTCCTGAACGAGACGACAATGGGCGTAGCGTTGCGCCCGATCATGATCGACCTCGGTGTCGAGGCACGCACCGGGCAGTGGCTGACGACCGCGTTCATGCTGACCATGGCCGTGGTCATCCCGATGACCGGGTTCGTTCTTCAGCGGCTGAACACCCGG
>JBIOUP010000273.1:0-11774 GCA_044867305.1 Dermatophilaceae bacterium | reverse complement strand
CCCAGCTGAGCGGCTCGAACCAGTCGCTGCGGATGTACCGTCCGGCGATCTCCAGGCGCAGCCGCTCGCCCTTGTGCCAGACGCGCGAGCTGGCGGTGATCTCGATGTCGACCGGCACGACCTGGCCAGGCTCGAGCTTGTCCTGGCTCAGGTGTGACTGGACCGGGTTGAACCCGGTCGAGAGCGCCGGGTCGAGGCCACGGTGCGAGACGCGCATCTTGCCCCAGGCGCCAGGGTGCGGCTGGCCGAGGATGTTCCACGGCACGAACCCGCCGTCGGCGTCGGCCTTCTTGACGGTGACGAACAGGTCCATGTCGTCGTGGCCGTCGGCCTCCACCCAGACGTGAAGCGCAAGGTACCCGCTGAGCTCGGTCGCCTCGGTGAACTCCAGGTCGAACACCAGCGCTTCGGTCGCCGGGTCGTAGGAGGCGGAGGTGCTCGTGGGGGGCCGCGCCTCGACGAGGGCGCGGGCTTTGGTGTCGAGGTAGATCCGGCGGTACTCGGTGCGCGGTAGCGGGAAGTCGGCTTCGGCTCGCCCGATCTGGTAGTCGACGTCGTAGGCGTCCATGACGTCGAGCCGCACGCGCGGGGTGAGCTCCCAGCCGTTGTGGATGTCGCGCAGGTAGCGGTCGAAGAACGCGGTCAGGTCGGCGACGCTGTCGCGGGCGTAGAAGACCGGCCACTCGTGCTCGCGGTAACAGCGCAGCCATTTGTCGCGGGAGGCGATCCGGCGCCAGGCGTTCATCGTGCCGCGCAGGTGAATGTGGCTCCAGCCGAGGGCAAGGTATGCCGGTACGGTGATCTTCGCGAAGTCGGGGATCTTGGACTGCCAGTAAGGATGCATGAGCGGGTAGCGCTGCGCGTTGGCGACCAGGTCGTCGACGCGGCCCTGGCCGGACAGCGACGAGACGATGAACTCGTTGAAGGTGAGCGCCGGGATCCCGCCCTCGAGCAGCAGGTCGCGGTACATGTCGCTGCTGGCCTCCCACGGCGCGATGGCCGCCAGGTGCGGCGGCTGCTGTGCGGCGATCCGCAGCTGGGTCATCGCGACCATCGAGTTGCCGGCCATGCCCACCTTGCCGGTGCACCACGGCTGCTGCGCCGCCCATTCGATGAAGTCGTAACCGTCCTGCGCGTCCTGCGGGCCGAACAGCTCGATGTCTCCCTCGGAGTAGCCGACGCCGCGAGGATCGACGTTGGCGACGGCATACCCGTTCCGGCACCAGTAGGCCGGGTCCGCCGACTCGAACTTGGCCATCGTGGAGACGGTGCCCGGCGGGACACCGGGGATGACCCACTGCGACATGGCATCGCCCGGGCGCTTGCCGTAGGCGCTCCACGAGACGATGACCGGGACCTCGCCGGAGTCCTTGGGCCGGTAGATGTCGCAGTAGATCGTCGCCCCATCGCGCAGGGTCACCGCGACGTCCTGCTCGCAGACGATGTCCGCGGCCGCGTCGTAGACCCGGGGGTTGAACGGGGCGATGAAGCCGTGCGCCGTTGCGGCCAGTCCGCCCAGCTCTGACAGGTCCAGCCCCGGCGGGAGCGGACCGGGACGGCCCGCCTCGCGGTAGACCGCGGGGAAGGTTCGTCCGACGACAGTGATGTCCTTGTCGCTGCGGACCGGATCGGGCCGTGGAGGCGGTAGCCCCATCAGTAGTCCTGTTGGACGCCCGCGCAGGTCCAGTGCTTGTGCACCAAAGCCTGGTTCTCGACCTCGTCGGCGACGGCCAGAGCCAGGTCGGGCACCGATATCCCCGACGGTATGCCGTCCTTGAAGATCATGAAGTCGACCCCGAGCTCGTAGCTGCCGGTGCCAACGCCCGGCCGGTAACGCCAAGGGGGCGACAGGAAGCTCCATCGGAAGTCGTCACGACCTTCGAACAGGTCCAGCGCGATCCGGCAGCCCTCGAGCAAGGGCACCCGCGTCCAGCCCTTGACGGCCGCCTCCAGTTCCGGATCGCTTTCTCCGGGCTTGATGAGGCCCTGCTCCTTGCGTTCGGCCGCCGCGATGAAGAACGCGCCGGGAGGCCCGATGATGTCGGCAAGCCAGCGCAGGTGCACCGGCGGGTGCGTGCCGAAGTACCACGTGGGGAAGCGCTCGTCGTCGAACATCTGCACACCGGGCTTGACGTACAGGCTCGCGGCGCCGCCGATATAGACCAGGTACTTGCCGCCGGCCGCCTTGAACGCCTTGATGATCCGGCGGGTCCCCTCCGCCTGGCGGTAGTAGACCTCCATGTCGACGTCATGCCCGCCGGAGAACATCGAGACCACCACGTCGTGCCCCTCCAGCTGCTGGGCGAGCTTGGGACCGTCCCAGATGTCACCGACGATGCTGTTCAGGCCGGGCTTGGGCGCCACCGTGTCGGCAGTCCGGGCGATGCCGGTTACCTCGTGCCCACGGCTGCACAACTGCTCGGTGAGCGCGGCGCCGCCCATGCCGGTGTGACCGATGACTGCAACCTTCATCTCGCGCGCTCCCGTCGCATCGCCGTGGCAGCCCGAACCGAGCCGCTCGAAAGCCAGCTGCGCCCAGCGTGCTGGACGGACCTCGGTTTGGGAAATAGCCCGGCTTGGGAGCAGCCATCACCCTGGCTGATAGCCGCTCGTCCGGTGGGCTGAGAAGAGCACTCGTCCGGTGGGCTGAGAAGAGCGCTTGCGAGGTTGGGTGGGGCGCGAGCCCTCCTCACGGCATCGGATCAGCCTGACCCTTGACAGCGGTCGGGCCATCTACCTATCTTACGTTCCGTATCGCAGACAATATGTTCCGCAATCCGGGAGACGAGCGTGTCTGAATCGGCACTGACCACCACCAACCCACTCGACCGGTTCAGTGTCACGGACCAGTCCGTGCTCATCACCGGGGCGACCGGTGCCCTGGGCAGCGCCGCCAGCCGCGGGCTCGCGGCTGCTGGAGCCAACCTCACTCTGGCCGGTGGCAAAACGACCGCGCTAGAGGAGCTGCGTTCCGAGCTGACCCGCAGTGTCGACACCTCGCGCATCACGACGGTCCCGATCCGGCCCGAGAGCGAGGCGGACGCAACCGCCTTGGTCGACGCGGCCGTCGGCGCATACGGACGCCTCGACGGCGTGCTGGTCGCCTCGGGCATGAACAAGGTCGCGCCGATCACCGAGATGCCGGTGGATGTGTTCGAGTCAGTGATGGACGCCAACGTCAAGGGCTCGTGGCTGGTGTGCAAGGCGGCTGGGGCACGGCTGCTGGAGCAGGGCGAGGGCGGCAGCATCCTGCTGGTCTCCTCGACGCGGGGCAAGCTCGGGCACCCGGCCGGCTACTCGGCATACTGTCCGTCGAAGGCGGCCGTCGACCTGCTCACCAAGACGCTCGCCGCCGAGTGGGGCCGGGCTGGGATCCGGGTCAACGCCGTCGCGCCGACCGTGTTCCGCTCCGAGCTCACCGCGTGGATGTATGCCGATGACCCGAAGGGCACGGCGACCCGCGAGGCGATGCTCAGCCGGATCCCGCTGGCCCGCCTGGCTGAGCCAGAGGACTTCGTCGGCAGCGTTGTCTACCTGCTGAGCGAGGCGTCGTCGTTCGTCACCGGCCAGGTGCTCTATGTCGACGGTGGCTATACGTCATGCTGACCGGCCAAGACGTCGACCCGAGCCACGGGTTCGCGTCCGCCCGCGTTGTCGGCGCCGGGCTCATGGGGCGGCGCCTTGCCGGCGTGCTCGCCTCGGGTGGGCTGGACGTCCGGCTGACCGACACCCAGCCGGGGGTGCTCGACGGGGCGAGTGAGGCGGCGCGTGAGCTGGCCGGCGACCGGGCGGCCGAGCGCGCAACGACCGCTGGCACGGTCGTCGCTCACGAGCGGCTCGAGGCGGCTGTGGACGGGGCCGACCTGGTGGTCGAAGCGGTCGTCGAGGATGTGCGCGTCAAGGCGGACCTGTTCGGGCGGGTGTCGCGACTGGCGCCGACGGCGGTGCTCGCGACGAACACATCGGTCCTGCCGGTCACGGCCGTCGCCGAGCAGGCAGCAGACCCCAAGCTCGTCGTCGGCACGCACTGGTGGAACCCGCCAGACCTCATCCCCGTCGTCGAGGTCGTGCTCGGCCGGCATACCGATCCGACTGTGGCAGAACGCATCTCGGCTCTGCTGCGCGACCTGGGCAAGATGCCGGTCCTGGTGCGCAAGGACGTGCCCGGGTTCATCGGCAACCGGCTGCAGCATGCCCTCTGGCGGGAGGCCTTTGCGCTGGTCTCTGAAGGCGTCGCCGATCCGCAGACCATCGACCTGGTCGTGCGCAACACCATCGGTCTGCGGCTCGGACAGATGGGCCCGATCGAGAACGCCGACTACGTCGGCCTGGACCTCACCATCGCGATCCACGAGGCCGTGCTGCCCGGGCTGGACCGATCCAGCGAGCCCAACCCGCGACTGCGCCAGCTGGCTGCAGCCGGCCACCTCGGCGCCAAGACCGGTCAGGGCTTCCTGCCCTGGCCCGCAGGACGACGTGAGGAAGCCGCGCGCCAGCTCGCCGCGCACGTCGCCGAGCAGCTGGCCGCCACTCAGTAGCCCCGACCCACACCACCGCCCACCCCCGACAACGAAAGGCGATGCCATGACCTACACCTGGGCCGAGAGCCCCAAAGAAGCCGGGCTGCAGTTCTATGACCTGTCCCACCCGTGGGGCCACGGCGTACCGTGTTGGCCCTACTTCGAGGATGTCAAGATCGAGCGGCTGCACGGCATGGCCAAGAGCCGGGTGCTGACCCAGAAGATCACCACCGTGATGCACTCAGGCACGCACATCGACGCACCCGGGCACGTGGTCGAGGGCACGCCGCTGATCCACGAGATCCCGCTGCGCAACTTCTTCGGCACCGGCGTGGTGCTGGACATCCCCAAGGGCAAGTGGGAGGTCATCACTCCTGACGACCTGGAGGCCGCCAGCCAGGTCACCGAGGTCCGCGAGGGTGACATCGTCATCGTCAACACGGGCTGGCACCACAGGTACGCCGACTCGGCCGAGTACTACGCCTACTCACCCGGCTACTACAAGGAGGCCGGCGAGTGGTTCGTGCAGCGCAAGGTCAAGGCGGTCGGCGCCGACACCCAGGCCCTCGACCACCCGCTCGGCACCGCTATCGGCCCGCACGGCCCGGCGGAGGAGACCGGTGGGTTGCTGCCTTGGGCCTGCCGCGAGTACGAAGAGCTGACCGGCCACTCGGTCAAGCAGGACTTCCCGTACTGGGAGCCCTGCCACAACGCCATTCTCTCGCACGGGATCTACGGGTTCGAGAACATCGGCGGCGATCTCGACGCGGTCACCGGCAAACGGGTCACCTTCGCGGCGTTCCCGTGGCGCTGGGTCGGCGGCGACGGCTGCATCGTGCGGCTGGTCGCGATCACCGACCCCAGCGGTGGCTACCGGCTCGAGCCAGGGAGCTGAGCACGATGAGCGCGCGGATCACCCGCGTCGACCAGGCGCCGCCCTACTTCCCGCCGCTGCACGAGGGCGTCGACGCCAAGCGCCTGCAGGGCCACGAGGCGGGGCCGACCGATCGGTTCTGGGTCGGGCTGTCGGTCTACGGGCCGGGCGGCGCGGCCCAGACCGCTCCGGCGGCGCAGGAGACGGTCTACTTCCTCCTCGACGGGGAGCTGCAGCTCGTCGTCGAGGCCGATGGCATCGACGAGACGCTGTATGCCGGTGACTCGGTGCACCTGCCCAAGGGCACCGTCCGCAGTGTCACCAACCGCACCGGCATACCGGCTCGGCTGCTCGTGGTCATCGCGCACCCGGAGGCGCAGGCATGAGTGTTGTCCTCACGGTGGCGCCGACCGGACCGATCGCGTTCAAGAGTGACAACCCGGCGCTGCCCACGCAGCCGGAGGAGATCGCCGACGCGGTCGAGCGGGCCTACCATCTCGGCGCGTCGGTGGCCCACATCCACCTGCGCGACGAGAACGACCGCCCGACAGGCGATCTCAACATCGCCCGGCGGGTCATGGACCTCATCCGCGAGCGGTGTCCGATCCTCATCCAGATGTCGACCGGGGTCGGGCTCGGCGTGCCGTTCGAGGAGCGCGAGAAGCTGGTCGAGCTGCGCCCGCGGATGGCCACGCTCAACCCCTGCTCGATGAGCTTCGGGGCCGGCGAGTTCCTCAACCCGCCCGCCGGTGTCCGCCGCCTGGCGGCCCGGATGCGTGAGCTGGACGTCAAGCCGGAGCTGGAGATCTACGACACCGGCCACCTGGACCAGTGCCTGCGCCTCTACGACGAAGGGCTGCTGGCCGAGCCGCTGCAGTTCTCCATCGTGCTCGGTGTGGTCGGCGGCGCGGCGGCGACGGCGGACAACCTCATGACCATCCACCGCCGCCTGCCTGAAGGAGCGATCTGGCAGATCGTCACGATCGGCCGGAACAACCTCGACCTCACCGCGATGGGGTTGGCTCTCGGCGGCAACGCGCGCGCCGGCATGGAGGACACGATCTACCTGCGCAAAGGTGAGCTCACACCCGGCAACGAGCCGCTGGTTGCCCGGGCGGCCGAGCTTGCTCGGGCGCTGGATCGGCCGATCGCATCGGTCGAGGAGACCGAGTCGATCCTGGCTCTGCCCGGTCGTTGACTCGGGGCGTGGCAGCGCAGCGGGGGCGCGGCACCGGTCGGGCGGGAACCGACGGGGCCCGCTCAGCGAACGGCATACAGGTCATTGCCCGGGCTGCAGAGATCCTGCGCGCCCTGGCCGCTGCACCGGGAGGACTGAGCCAGGCCGAGCTCGGCGGACGGCTGCAGCTGGCCCGCACGACGGTCCACCGCATCCTCGGGGCCCTCGAGGAAGAAGGGCTGGTCACCGTTGCACGCTCACGGGGGCGTTACCGGTTGGGGCCGCAGGTCGCCCGGCTCGCCGATTCGATGCGGGTGGACCTCATCGGTCGGCTGCGACCCTACCTGGAGGCGTTGTCACGTGAGCTGGACGAGACGGTGGACCTGTCGATCCTGGACCACGGCCGGGTGAGCTTCCTCGACCAGGTCGTGGCCCCGCAACGGCTGCGCGCCGTGAGCGCGGTCGGCGAGTCCTTTCCCGCCCACAGCTGCGCACCCGGCAAGGCGATGCTGGCCAGTCTGAGCGACCCCGCGCTGCGAGACGCCGTGCCGGCCCGGCTGGAGGCGTTGACCCCTAACACGATCACCACACTGAGCGCGCTGCGTCGCGAGCTGAAGCTGGTTCGCGAGCGTGGCTACGCTCTCGACCGGGAGGAGCACAGCGAGGGGATCTGCGCCGTCGCCGCGGTCGTTGCCACCGGTGACGCGACGCCCATGGCGATCAGCGTGCCGATGCCCGCGCAGCGCTTCGCCGGCCGCGAGCCCGAGGTTGCCGATCGGCTGGTTGCCATCTGCCGTCAGGTTCCCGCCGACCCCGGGCTCTCCGCAGAGATGCGCGCCCTGCTCGGGTAGTCCCGTGCAAACTCCTGGAGTTGTCGTGTTCTCCACGATGCATCGTTGAGCAGACGACAACTCATGGAGTTGTTGCCATTCCGGCCGGCGCGGGCGAGTCAGCGCAGGGAGTCGCGGATGGAGGCGACGATGTGGTGGATGTCGTGCTCGCTCGCCACGAGCGGGGGGGCCAGCCGGATCGTCGAACCGTGGGTGTCCTTGGCCAGCACGCCATGCCGGGCCATGCGGTAGCAGAGCTCCTTGCCGGTGAGCAGCGCCGGGTCGACGTCGACACCAGCCCACAGACCGCGATGGCGGACTTCGGTGATGCCGTGCCGGTCCAGAGCGTCGAGCTCCTCGGCGAGCAGGGCGCCCAGCCGTGTTGCCCGCTCTTGGAACTCTCCGGTGGCCAACATCGCGACGACCTCCCGCCCGATCGCAGCCGCGAACGGGTTGCCGCCGAACGTCGATCCGTGCGAGCCGGGGGTGATGACCCCGAGGATGTCCTCGTCGGCGACGATGGCCGACAACGGCACGATGCCCCCGCCGAGCGCCTTGCCGAGGATGTAGATGTCCGGCACGACGCCCTCGTGGTCGCAGGCGAAGGTGCGGCCCGTGCGAGCCAGTCCGGACTGGATCTCGTCGACCACCATGAGGATGCCGCGGGCGCTGCACAGCTCACGCACGTCGCGCAGGAAGCCGTCCGGCGGGATGATCACCCCACCTTCGCCCTGGATCGGCTCCAACAGCACCCCGATCGTGTCGTCGGTGACAGCGGCTCGCAAGGCATCGATGTCGCCGTACGGAACGAGGATGAATCCCGGTGTGAACGGCCCGTATCCGTCGCGGGCCACCTTGTCGGTCGAGAACGACACGATCGTGGTGGTGCGGCCGTGGAAGTTTCCGGCCATGACGATGATCGTGCCCCAATCTTCGGCGAGACCCTTGACCCGGTGGCCCCAGCGGCGGGTCACCTTGATCGCGGTCTCGACGGCTTCGGCGCCGGAGTTCATCGGCAGGATCATGTCCTTGCCGGCCAGGTCGGCCAGGTCACGCGCGAACGGGCCGAGCTGGTCGCTGTGGAACGCGCGGCTGGTCAGGGTCAGCCGGTTCAGCTGGGCCTGGGCGACGGCGACGAGGCGCGGATGCCGGTGCCCGAAGTTGAGCGCCGAGTACCCTGCCAGCGCGTCGAGGTAGCGGCGTCCGTCGACGTCCTGCACCCAGGCTCCCTCGCCATAGCTCAGCACGACGTCCAGCGGCGCATAGTTGTGCGCCATGCGCTCCTGCTCGAGCGCGAGGTAGTCGGCCGTCGTGAGGCCGTTCGACGTGGACACGCAGTTCTCCTGCCTGGAACGGTCCTCAGTATGCCGGGTGCCCACCAAGGACTGGCCAGCCCCCGTTGGTGTGCCGGCGAGGCAGCGGTCCCCGACGGTGATCGGGACACCCTGCTTGGCGTCGGGCTCGGTCAACGCGCAGGGTCGCCCACGAGTCGAGGACTACGGTCACAGGTTCTCGGATCCGTTCCATGGCTCGCTCCTGTTCCAGCGCGCAGCCAACGCAGCCACGCGAAACGGCCCTCGAGATGTGGGCGCCCCACCGGTCCAACCGCCACGGAGTCCTCGACCCGCCCCCCGGCTGGGTCGATGTGACCCCGCGCCGGTTGCAGTGCGCTTTCACATCGACCGGCGCAGCAACGTCCCCACGGTGCCAACCGCGTCGAACGGCCGCGCCCGGCACGACCCAACCGGGCCACCGCTGGCCGTGCCGGCCTCAGCGCGAGGCAGTAGCGTCGCCGTGAGAAGCGACGAGCACGGGAGATTCGATGAGCCAGCCACTCACGCCGACAACGGTGGTCCGGGACGTGCGCATCCTTCCGCTCACCGACACCGACGTTCCTGACCGCCCCCTGGACCTGCTGATCCGCGCCGGTGTCGTTGCCAAGATCGGGCACGACCTCGACGACACGAACGCCGACGAGGTCATCGACGGTGCTGGCCGCTGGGTCGCACCGGGTCTATGGGACGGTCACGTCCATCTGACCCAGTGGGCACTGAGCACATCGCGGCTGGACCTGCGTGCAGCCGCCAGCGTCGCCGATGCGCTGCACCGGCTACGCGAGCACCTCGAGCGCGTAGGCGAGGCCGACCGGCATACCGTGGTCATCGGCTCCGGGCACCGCTCGGCGACGTGGGACCCGCAGCCAACCGTTGCTGCGCTCGACGAGGTGAGCGAGGACCGACCCGTTGCGCTCATCAGTGGCGACGGGCACCACGGCTGGCTCAACTCCACTGCCCTTCAGCTGCTGGGCCTGCCGCCGCGGGACACCGTCGTCGATGAGGCCGAGTGGTTCGAGGTGTCCCCGCGCCTTGATGAGCTGGCTGATACGGGCAAGGACACGCAAGAGGCCGTCCGCCAGACCGTCGCCGACGCAAACGCTCGCGGCATCGTGGGGATCATCGACCTGGAGCTCACTGGCACGCTCACCGACTGGCCCGCGCGGGTTGCTGCCGGCATCGACACGCTGCATGTGCGCGCGGGGTTCTATGCGGGGGATCTCGACGCGGCCATCGCCACTGGCCTCGAGCACGGTATGCCGTTGCCGGGCAGCCACGGCCTGGTCACCTTGGGGCCGTTGAAGATCATCTCGGACGGCTCGCTCAACACGCGCACTGCCTACTGCTTCGAACCGTACGCCGATGCCGCTGCCCTGCAGCTCGCTTGCGGAAAGCGGAATCTCACGACCGAGGACATGCGCGAACTGGTCGAGACGGCACACGAACACGACATGGAGTGCGCGGTCCACGCGATCGGCGATGCGGCGGTCGCCGAGGCGCTCGACGTGTTCCGCGCGGTCGGCGCCCGAGGGTCGATCGAGCATGCCCAGCTGATGCGATGGAAGGATGTGCCGATGATGGGCCGGCTCGGACTTCGGGCCAGTGTCCAGCCGGCGCACCTGCTCGATGATCGCGACGTCACGATGCGGTGCTGGCCGGACCGGGCGGACCGGTGCTTCATCTTCCGACGCCTCGTCGACGAGGGCATCGGTCTGGTACTCGGGTCAGACGCGCCCGTGTCGCCGCTGGACCCGTGGTTGGCGATGGCGGCGGCCGTTCACCGAAGCGGCGACGAGCGTGAGCCGTGGCACCAGGAGCAGTCCCTCAGCGCGCAGGAGGCGTTCCAGGCCAGCACCGACGGGCACGGGACGGTCGGCGTGGGCAGCTGCGGTGACCTGGTGCTGCTCGACGACAACCCGCTCACGGCGGGCACGAGCGCCGAACGGGCGGCTCGGCTCCGCTCGATGGTCGTCGGCGCGACCCTGGTCGCGGGCCGGGTCGTGCACTCCCGCCTGTGAGCCGACAGGTTGGAGCGGCGCTCGACAGGAGCTGGAGCGGTGCTCGACAGGAGGAAAACCGGTGTGATTCACCCCGGAACGGCTCCTGTCCACGCCAGCCGCGCACGGAGGTCAGCTGCTTGACTGCTGGCGTCGCCGCCAGTGCTCCAGATGACGGATGCCCTCCTCGCCGAGATCGGGGCCCACGGTCTCGAGCAACGGCATGAGGTGGCGCTGCGTCGTCAGCGCGCGGAACATGACCGGCACCGAGACATCGTGCTCCGGCCGGCTCTCCACGACCACGGGGTCTCCGGCGCGCACCGCGCCGGGAGCAAGCACCCGAAGATACGCGCCCGTGCGGCCGCGTTCGGTGAACCGCTTGACCCAGCGCTTCACGCCCATCTGACCGGCGAACGTCTCGCACGGAATCCGCGGGCCGGTCACCTGCAGACGCACGTCAGGCCCGACCCGCCACACCTCCCCGACGAGTGCGCCGTCGACATCGAGGCCGACGGTCGTAAGGTTCTCCCCGAACATGCCGTCGCGCAGCTCGCGACCGAGGACCTCGCCCCAGTGGTCGAGCTCCTCGCGCGCCACGGCATACACGGCCTGGTCCGTGCCACCGTGGTGCCGCCGCTCGTGCACGTGGTCCCCGACCACGCCGCTGCCCAGCCCGGTGCGCTTGTCACCTGGGTCGCGCACCTGCACCGGCTCCGCGCTGGGGCGCTTGTCGATGCCGCTGATGTGCTCCGGTCGGCCGGGGAGCGGCCGAGGCCGCGCGACGTTGACCGATCGCACCACGCCGTCCATGCGGCCAGGATAAGGGCCCCGGTATGCCGTGCTACCGGGCCTTGGTCGCGGTCACGCAGAACCGGCATACGCCACCACGACTTCGTTCGAGGTCAAGTCCACGAGGGTGCCGCCTCAAGGCACTGCGGGCAGCCGATCGATCACCAGGCCGCCCAGTCATGCGCCGCGATCCGACGGCTCCCGACCCGCATGGGCTTGTCGGCAATGTTGAGCCCGAGGCTGAGGCGGCGGC
>JBIOUP010000272.1:0-24063 GCA_044867305.1 Dermatophilaceae bacterium | reverse complement strand
TCTCCATCGACGGAGCGGACGCGGCGGTCAACGACGCCGTGCGTGGGTCCGGGTCGTTTGCCCTCGCCATTCGGGCGATGGAGAACCTGGCGGCGGCGGGCTTCGACGGATTCAAGATCAGCGTCGTGGTCACCCGGCACAACGCCGGCCAGCTCGACGCCTTCCAGGACCTCGCCGACCGGTACGGCGCCCAGCTGCGGCTGACTCGACTGCGCCCCTCCGGACGTGGGGCCGAGGTCTGGAACGAGCTGCACCCCACCGCAGAGCAGCAGCGGAGCGTCTACTCCTGGCTCCTCGAGCACGGCGACTCCGTCCTGACCGGGGACTCGTTCTTCCACCTCAGCGCCCTTGGCGAGCCACTGCCCGGGCTCAACCTCTGCGGCGCCGGTCGCGTCGTCTGTCTGATCGACCCCGTGGGCGACGTCTACGCCTGTCCCTTTGCCATTGCCGACGCGTTCCGGGCCGGCACTGTGCGCGGCCCGGGGCGCTTTCCCGCGGTGTGGAGATCGGCTCCACTGTTCCAGCAGCTGCGCATCGAGAAGGTCGGCGGTGCGTGCGCGTCCTGCAGTGCCTACGACGTCTGCCAGGGAGGCTGCCTGGCCGCCAAGTACTTCACGGGCCTGCCCTTGGACGGCCCCGACCCTGAGTGCGTTCGTGGGTTCGGCGAGCCGGCGTTGGCGGCTGTGCCTGCGGGGGCGGTGCCGCGGATCGCCACTGACCACAGCCACCGTCGCGAACCCGTTGCCCTGACCCTGAAACGACGGACGGATCGGGCGTGCGACAGCAGCCCCTTGGCTGGAGTCGGAGCGGTGCCGTGAACGCCGTCCCGCCACCGCTGCTTCGACCTCTCCAGCTGCGCGGCCGGTGGCTGCGCAACCGCATCGTCTTCGGGCCGCACGAGACCAACCTGGCGCGCCGGCGGGATATCTCCCGACGCCACCTGGCCTACTACACTCGGCGGGCGCGCGGCGGGGTTGGCTTGATCGTGACCGAGAGCGCCTCGGTGCATCCTTGGGACTGGCCCTACGAACGGGCCCCGCTCGCTCAGGACTGCGCGCCCGGCTGGCGAGCCGTCGCGACAGCGTGCCACGAGGAAGGCGCCCTCGTCCTCGCCGGCCTGTCACACGCCGGCAGCCAAGGCTCCAGCGCCTACAGCCAGCGGGAGCTGTGGGCACCGTCGAGCGTCCCCGACGTCGCCAGCCGCGAGGTTCCCAAGGAGATGGAGCCGGACGACGTGACCGCGGTCGTGGCCGGATTCGCCTCGGCCGCAGCACTGGCGGTCGAGTGCGGGCTGGACGGGGTGGAGATCAACGCCGGCCAGCACAGCCTGCTCCGCCAGTTCCTGTCCGGGCTGACCAACCTGCGCACGGACGCATACGGCGAGAAGGCGCGGTTCGCCCACGAGGTGCTCGACGCCGTCCGGACAGCGGCTCCGGACGCTGTCATCGGGCTGCGGCTGTCGTGCGACGAGCTGGCTCCATGGGCCGGGATCACCCCCGAGTCCGCCGCGCCGCTGGCCGTCCAGCTGGCGGCATTCGTCGACTACGTGGCGGTGGTCCGCGGCTCCGCCATGGGCACCTCGGCGACTCGCCCCGACGGACACACTCCTGCAGGCTTCAACCTCGACCTGACCCGCGACGTCCGGACCGCGCTGCGTTCCGCTGGATCGTCAACGTCTGTCGTCGCGCAGGGTTCGATCGTCGACGTGCATCAGGCAACCGCGGCGCTGGACGACGCAGCCGACCTGATCGAGATGACCCGCGCGCTGCTCGCGGACGCCAACCTGCCACGCAAGGTCGCCCAGGGACAGTCCGACCGCATCCGGCCCTGCATCCTGTGCAACCAGAGCTGCATGGTCCGCGACCCGAGAAACCCGATCGTCTCCTGTGTGGCCGATCCGCGGACCGGTCACGAGTGGGACCAGCCGACCATCATGAACTTCCCTCCCGTCAGTCGCCGGGTGGCCATCGTCGGGGGCGGGCCAGCCGGACTCGAGGCCGCTCGGGTCGCTGGGACCCGCGGTCACAGCGTGCGAGTTTTCGAGCAGAGCACGCGCCTCGGCGGCGCACTTCCTGCGGCGGCGGCCGGAGCGGGCCGCGAGCGCCTTGCCATGCTCACCGACTGGCTCGTGGCGGAGTGCCGCCACCTCGGCGTCGAGTTCGAGCTCGGCACCAGGGCCGAAGCCGACCGGCTGCGCGGGCTCGGAACCGACGTCATCCTCGCGACCGGATCGCTCGCCGGCATCCGCAGCTACGCTGTGGACGACTCCGCCGCAGGGTCGGTCCGGACCGCGCGGGAGGTACTGGAAGCGGTCCAGTCCGGCACCCTCGACACACTGCCGGGCGGTTCGGTCGTCGTCTGGGATCCGATCGGTGGCCCGATCGGCATCAGCGTCGCGGAGAGCCTCGTCAACCTCGGGCGCGAGGTCGCCCTGGTCACCCCGGACCCCATCGCCGGCAATGAACTATCCCGCAGCGGAGACCTCGCCTCGGCGAACAACCGACTCATGGTCGCGGGCGTGACGATCGCCCGGCGCTGCACGCTGCGCAGTGTTGGGGCCGGCTACGTCACCGTGGCGAACCGGCTCACCGCCGAGGAGCATCGGCTACCAGCTGGTCTCGTAGTCGATGCCGGCTTCCGAGTGCCGGACGAACGGCTCTGGAGGGCCCTCGACGAGCACACGCTGCGCGCCGGCGACGAGGTTGCGCCCCGAACCGTCTACGAGGCCTTGCTCGAGGCGCGCAGCGCCGTGATGGAGCTCGACGCCCGCCCCATGCCTCGGCCGCGGCCACGCGTCGCACGGAGTGGGTCGGTCCGCGAGGCCGCGCCAGCGACCACGTCCGCCGTCCTCCACGGGGTGGACAGATGAGCGCCGGAACCCGATATCGGCACCTGTTCGCCCCGCTGGAGATCGGCCCGGTCACCGTGCGGAACCGGATCGTGTTCTCCGCGCATCTCACCAACTTCGCCGAGGACGGGTTGCCCAGCGACCAGCACGTCGCTTACTACGACGCCCGAGCACGTGGTGGCACCGGACTGATCATCACCGAGGAGCACTCGACGCATCCGTCCGACTGGCCGTACGAGAAGCTCATTCACGGCTTCCACGCCGACGTGATCCCCGGATACCGGCGCATCACCGATGCGGTCCACCGGCATGGCACGCCGATCTTCGCTCAGATCAACCACAATGGCGGCCAGGCGTCCAGCATGTTCTCCCGGATGCCGGTGTGGTCCGCCTCCCCAGTCGCTGACCCGCTCTTCCGCGAGGTGGCGAAAGGTTTGACGACTCGGGAGATCGCCGAGGTCGTCGCCGGGTATGCCGTCGTGGCCGGACACTGCCGCGAAGGCGGCTTCGACGGCATCGAGCTGCAGTGCTCCCACTCCTCGATCGTGCGGGCCTTCCTGTCCGAGACGACAAACCTGCGCCAGGACGGGTACGGGGGCTCGCTCGCCCATCGAGCCCGGCTCATGCTGGAGGTCATCGCGGCGGTCCGCGACGCTATCGGGCGCCACATGGCGCTCGGGGTCCGACTATGCGGCGACGAGCTGATCGAAGGCGGGACAACGATCGACGACGCCGTCGAAGTAGCCCGGCTCATCGAGGCCACCGGGCACGTCGACTACATCAACACCTCGATCGGAGTGGCGACGGCGAACTTGTTCATGATCGAGGCGTCCATGGCCGTCCCTCCGGGATATGCGCTGTTCATCTCCTCGGCGCTGCGGCGGGCGGTCGACCTCCCGGTGATCGGGGTGGGCCGGTTCAAGGACCCGCTTCAGGCCGACCGTGCCCTTGCCGAGGGCCACTGCGACCTCGTGGGCGTGGTCCGAGGGCAGATCGCCGACCCCGACTTCGCCGCAAAGGCGCGCGCCGGCACCACCGAAGAGATCCGCCTCTGTTTGTCCTGCAACCAGGAGTGTGTCGGCCGGATGGGGCTCAACCGCTGGCTGGGCTGCATCGAGAACCCGCGCACCGGCCGGGAGGCCGAGCCGTTGCCCTCGCCGCGGCTGCCGCTCGGCCAGCGGGTCGTCGTCATCGGAGCCGGCCCGGCCGGCCTGCAGGCGGCGATCGACGCCGCTTCGCGTGGCCATCGAGTCGACGTGTACGAGCGCGCACCGGTGGCCGGCGGCCAGGTCCGGCTCGCCGCGATGGTGCCAAGCCGGGCGGAGTTCGGTGACATGGTCCGCAACCAGCTCACGGAGTGCGCGCGGCACGGCGTGAGCCTGCACTACAGCACAGAACTGCTCGCCGACGACGTCCTCGCGCTCGACCCGGACATTGTCATTGTGGCGACGGGTGCGCTGCCATCGCGCCCGTATTGGGCGGCGGAAGATCCCGGCGAAGACACACCCATGGTCTGCGATGTCCGCGACGTGCTCACCGGCACGGCGCAGCCTCATGGTCGGGTGGTCGTGCTCGACGAGGTCGGGTTCCACCAGGCCACCTCCATTGCCGAGCTGCTCGCCGATCGCGGGTGCACAGTGGAGGTGCTGACCCCCGGCATGGTCGTCGGCCAGGACCTCGGCGTCACCCTCGACATGGAGCACTGGTGGGTGCGCGCCACCGCCAAAGGCATCATCCAGACCACCGACAGCGTCGTCATGGGGGTCGAGCCGGGTGGACTGTCCGTCCTTCACCACCCCACCGGCACAATGCGCCACGTCGACGCTGACTCCGTCGTCCTCGCCATCCCTCAGCTGCCCGACGACGGGCTCTTCCGGACGCTGAGGGCCCGCGGCGGCCGTTTCGAGCTGTACCGGGCTGGTGACTGCGTCGCCCCACGCCGAGCGCACGCTGCGGTCGTCGACGGCCACCGGATCGGGGTGTCGCTGTGATCGCGGTGGTCGCTGTCCGCGACGGCGTCCTGCCCGCCGGCGCAGAGGAGGCGGTGGGCGAAGCCTTCGGAGACGTGATCCTCGTTGGCAGCGGATGCGCCACGGCAGCGGCGACGCTGCCCGCGACACTGGCCCAGCGGATCCGCTTCGCCGAGGTCGGCGACTTCGCGCCGGCACGCTGGGCTGCCGCACTCGCCCCGATCCTGGCCGATCAGGACCTCGTGCTGTTGCCCGCCTCACCCGACGGCAGGGACTTGGCCCCACGGCTGGCGGCCGAGCTCGACCGACCGCTGCTCGCCGGCGCGGTCGCAGTCTCCCCTCGTCTGCTCGTCGCTCGCCAAGGGGGCCTGGTCACCGACGAGGTGGCCGTGCTCGGTCCGGTGGTCGTCACGCTGCTGCCGGGCACCCGCGGCGTCGAGCCGCGGCCTGATCGATCCCGGCCGCAGCCGCAGCCGCTGGAGCTACCGGTTAAGCCGGACGTCCGGGATGCGCAGCTGCTCGCCGTCCAGGCGCCGGACCCGGCCACGATGGACCTCGGTGAAGCGCGCCGCATCGTCGCAGGCGGAGCTGGACTGCGCGGGGCTGACGAGTTCGCCCTGCTGACCAAGCTCGCCGAGGCCCTCGGCGCTTCTGTGGGCGGGACCCGGGTCGTGGCCGACATCGACCTGATTCCCTTCGAACGCCAGATCGGTACGACGGGGGTCATGGTCGATCCCGACCTGTACCTTGCGTTCGGCATCTCCGGCGCAGTGCAGCATGTGAACGGGTTGGGGAACCCGGACGCCGTGGTGTCAGTCAACCTCGACGCCAGCTGCCCGATGATGGCGATGGCCGACCTTGCGCTGGTGACCGACGCGGGCCCATTGCTGGCCGAGCTCGTCACTCGGCTCGGCATCGCTGAGCCCGCCTCGACGAAGGAGCAGGTCAGTGCCTAACTCGAACCACTCGCGAGCGGCCTTCGACGTCGTGGTCGTCGGCGCCGGGCCGGCGGGCGCTGCCGCCGCGCTGACCCTGGCCCGAGCCGGCCGGTCTGTCGCGCTGATCGAACGTGGCATCTTCCCGGGTGCGAAGAACATGTACGGCGGCGTCGTCTACGGTCGGGTGCTCGACGACCTCGTGCCGAACTGGTGGGAGGACGTGCCCTACCAACGCTGGGTCTCCCGTCGCGCGACCATGCTTATGACGCCCACCCAAAGCCTGACCATCGACTACCGCAGCGACAGCTGGATCGAGCCGCCGTACAACGGCATGACCGCCTACCGCGCCGACTTCGACGCGTGGCTCGCCGGCAAGGCGGTGGAGGCGGGGGCCACGCTGATCTGCTCGACCACGGTCACCGGCCTGCTCCGGGACGCGACAGACCGCATCTGCGGCGTGACGACCGACCGCCCCGACGGCGACGTACTCGCCAAAGTCGTCATCGCCTGCGACGGCGTCAACTCGTTCCTGGCCAAGTCGGCGGGGCTCTACCGGTGCTGGGACCCACGCAACTTCACCGTGGGTGTGAAGGAGGTCCTGCGGCTGCCACGCGAGGTGATCGACGAGCGCTGTCGGCTCTCCGGCGACGAGGGGCTGGACATCGAGATCGTCGGGTGCACCCGCGGCATTCCAGGCGGCGGCTTCTTCTACACCAACCGCGGCACGGTCGCGGTTGGGGTGGTCGTGTCGGTCACGGCGTTGGCGGCGGCCAAGGTCCGGCCGGAAGCGCTGTTGGAGGAGCTCAAGAACCACCCCTCCGTGGCGCCATTGGTCGCCGGTGGTGAGCTGGTCGAGTACAGCGCCCATACCATCCCCGAGGGCGGTTACGACGTCATGCCCACGCTTGTGGGCGATCGGATGCTCGTCGCCGGTGACGCGGCGGCCATGTGCCTGGCCAGCGGGATCTGGCTGGAGGGGGTGAACTACGCGATTGGCTCCGGAGCGGCGGCCGGAGAGGCTGCCCACGAGGCAATCACGGCGGGCGACGCCACAGCTGCGGCGTTGAGCGGGTATCAGCAGCGACTTGAGAACAACTTCGTCCTGCAGGACCACCGCAAGCTCCGGCGCGTGCCGCACCTGATCATGTCCGAACGCGTGCAGCAGAAGTACCCACCCTTCGTCTGCGACGTCGTCGAGCGAATGTTCACCGTGGACAACCCGGCCCGCAAGCTGGGCCTGAGGCGATGGGCCAACTCGGCTCGACGGGCCCACGGGGTCCGGATGCGGGACCTGGTCCGCGACGGCGCGAACGGGTTGAGGAGCTTTGGATGAGCCTCGGTATCAGTATTCGCCGACCCGGTTCGCCGCTGGGCTCTGTTGCCGCCCCGCCTCCACCGGGCGAGGCCGTGGAGCGGGACCGTTGGACCGGCGTCCCGTTCGCCGACCGGATGGCCACGGTGGAGTTCCGGACCGCCGAGCGAGCGCACATCGTCGTCGACAGCGAGCGCTGCGAAGGTTGCTCCACACAGGCTTGCGTGACTGCCTGTCCCGCCAACCTCTTCGTGCCGACCGCCGACGGCAAGATCCTGTTCAACTACGAAGAGTGCTTCGAGTGCGGAACCTGCTACATGGCCTGCAATGAGGAGGGGGCGATCTCCTGGAGCTACCCAGAAGGTGGCTTCGGCGTCGTCCTGAGGCGCTCGTGAGGATGCCCGGCTATGACGTCAGATGACTTCACGACAGACGACCCCACGCCGACGCGGATCGGCGTAGCGATCAAGTACGTGCCGCTGCGGGTCGAGGTCAACCCGCTGACGGGAACGGTCAGCACCGACGACCGCGTCGCGGGCGCATCGCCGGCCGACGAAGCAGCCTTGGAGTATGCATTGCGGCTGGCGGAGAGCTGGGGCTGGGACGTGGTGTGTGCCTCGGTCGGAGATCGCCGCTGTGAGACGGTGTTGCGTGATGCCCTTGCCCGCGGGGCCAGCAGCGCGGCTCGGGTGGACCTGTCGTCGGACGCTTCGTCGCCGGTGGTGGCCGCCGGTCTCGCGGCTGCATTCGGCGACTGCTCCCTTGTCCTCTGTGGCGCGTACAGCCTGGACCGGGGCAGTGGCTCGGTGCCGGCATACCTCGCCGACGAGCTGTCCGCAGCCCAGGCGCTCGGGCTCGTGTCGCTGACCGACCTAGGTCCCGGACGAGTCGAGGTGGAGCGTCGGCTCGATGGTGGCCGACGTGAACGGCTCGCGGTGTCCGCACCCGGCGTCCTGTCGGTCGAGGGTGGCGGGATCCGCTTGCGGCGGGCGGCGCTGCCGGCCCTACTGCGGTCCCGAGCAGCCGCTCTGGACGTGCTGCCGACACCCGTCCCTTACGCGCAAGACCCGGCGAGCGGTACCCGCCGGCCCTACCGGCCGCGGCCGAAGAAGCTGCCGGCACCGGCGGGATCACTGTCGGCCCGTGACCGCGTCCTCGCCCTCACCGGAGCGCTGACCGAGCGGCGTGTTCCAGCCGTGGTCAGCACCGCCGACCCGGCGCTGGCCGCCGATGCGCTCCTGCACTTCCTCCGCGAGCGGAACTACCTGCCGTGACGGCGACACTCCTGGCCCAAGCCTGCTGGCCAGAGGTCTCTGCCGGTAGAACGCTGCTGTTGCCGCTCGGCTCTCTCGAGCAGCATGGCCCACATCTGCCGCTTGACACGGACAGCAGGATCGCGGAGGCGGTGGCCATCCGGGCAGCTGCGCTGGCCACGCATCCGACCTTTGTCGCTCCCGTGCTGGCCTACGGCGCAAGTGGCGAGCACGAAGGGTTCCCCGGCACTCTCTCGCTCGGATCGTCCGCGCTGACGGCGGTTCTGGTTGAGCTGGTCCGCTCGGCCACCCGTACCTTCTCCCGGGTGGTGCTGGTGAGCGCACACGGTGGGAACCTGGACGGGGTGCAGACCGCGCTTACCGTGCTTCGACGGGAGCGGCGCGACGCTGTCGCATGGTTTCCCGCGGTGCCCAGCGGTGACGCTCACGCCGGTCGAACCGAGACCTCCCTGCTGCTCGCCATCGACCGGCGCCTGGTCCGTCCATCGCCCTGGGTGAGCGGCCCTACGGAGCCGCTCACCGAGCTCCTGCCCCGGCTGCGCTCGGTCGGCGTGCGTCCGGTGAGTCCCACCGGGGTGCTGGGGGCACCGGCAGGAGCCACTGCCGAGGAGGGCGAGCGGCTGTTGGACCTGCTCGCCGACGAGGTGGCTCGCCTCGCCCAGCCACCAATGGTCTCCTCGGCGTGAGCACGCCCCAGCGGGTCGCCATCGTCACGGGAGCCGCGCGTGGCATCGGACGGGCTGTGGCGTGGCAGCTGGCTGCCGACGGATGGTCAGTTGTGGCGGTCGACGGAGGAGACGACCTGCCCGACTTGGAGTGTCTCATCGGGTACCGCCTCGGCACCGCGGCGGACCTCGCCCAGACGGTGCGAGGCGCACCTGCGGGCGGAGCGGTGCGGGGGGTGACCGCTGATGTACGCAGCCGTGCCGCATTGGCCGATGTTGTCGCCGAGGTCCTGGACCGCCATGAGCGCCTCGACGCAGCCGTCGCCGTCGCCGGGATCATTGCCGGTGGAAAGCCCCTCTGGCAGACGCCCGCTGAGCAGCTCAGCGCTCTTCTCGAGGTCAACGTCGTCGGCGTGGCACATCTGGGCGCCTGCGCGATTCCGGCCATGTTGCTCGCCCCCGCGCCCCGGTCCGGCCGGTTCGTCGCGGTCGCCTCCGCCGCAGCCCATCGAGGTCTGTACCACCTAGCCGCCTACTGCGCGAGCAAAGCAGCCTGCGTGGGCCTGGTCCGTGGGCTCGCGGCTGACCTGCGCGGCACGGGCGTGACGGCCAACGTCGTCTCCCCCGGCTCGACCCGCACCGACATGCTCGCTCGCACGGCCGAACTCTACGACCTGCCGGGGTCAACGGCCTTCGCCCAGCATGCCCTGCTGGAGCGCCTGCTCGAGCCCGAGGAGATCGCCGCGGTCGTTGGCTATCTTTGCTCGCCGGACAGCTCCGCCCTCACCGGCGCCGTGCTCGCGGCGGATGGAGGGCTGACCGCGTGACGGCTGTCCTACCCACCCCGGTTGCGCGGACGCCGAGCCTTCGGCCGCAGGAGCGCGGACTGCCGCAGGGCTTTCGGGTGGTCCTGGACTCCGGCGTTCGGCGCCGGACGCGGCCGGACGGCGGCGTGTTGCTCGGCGGAACGCCGTTGACGGTGCTACGCCTCAACCAGCCCGCCTGGGCCACGTTGACCCGGCTAGCCGCCGGGTATCCCGTTGGCAACGCCGCCGAAGCGGCGGTTGCGGCGCGAGTCGTTGACGCCGGATTGGCGCAACCCGTGCCACCGCGGGGCGGCCCCGGCCCGCAGGACGTCACGATCGTCATTCCGGTCCGGGACCGCCCTGCCGCGCTCGCCAGCTGCCTGCGCGCCCTCGGCCCGGCGGCCGCCGTCCTCGTGGTCGACGACGCGTCCGCCGACAGGGAGGCGGTGCGCCGGGTCGCCGCCGCTTCCGGCGCCCGGCTGGTCCAGCGAGCGGTCAACGGCGGGCCGGCCGCCGCCCGCAACACGGGCCTGGCTTTGTGCCGCACTCCCTACGTGGCGTTCGTAGACTCCGACTGCGCGCCGGACCAGTCGTGGCTGAGCGGGTTGATGCCACATTTCCTCGACCCGCAGGTAGCCGCCGTGGCACCGCGCATCGTCGGACTGGACAGGCCTGGTTGGCTCGGCCGTTACGAGCAGATCCGCTCCTCGCTGGACCGTGGCGACCGGGCCGGACCGGTCCGGCCGCGGTCCCGGGTCGCCTACGTCCCGGCAGCCGCACTGGTCGCCCGCCGGGCGGCCCTGGGCAACGGCTTCACCGAGGACCTCGCGATAGGTGAGGACGTTGATCTCGTCTGGCGGCTGCATGCCAGCGGGTGGCGAGTGCGCTACGAGCCCGCCGTGCTCGTTCGGCACGACCATCGGGTCGCGTTCTCGCAGTGGGCACACCGAAAGTTCGACTACGGCACCTCTGCGGCACCGCTGGCCCTTCGCCACCCCGGCTCGGTGCCGCCTGCTGTCACCTCCGCAGTCGCAGTCGCCCCGCTGCTGCTACTGCGCGCGCGGCGACCCTGGACGGCCGGTGCCACCGCGTTGCTGGCCGCAGCGGGCTTGGCTCGAGCATTGCCTGGCTTTCGGGGCCGTGCGTTGGAGGCCGTTCGGCTGTCCCTCGGCGGAAACGTCACTACCGCGCAGGGGCTGGCGCGGGCCGCTACGCGGGCGTGGCTTCCGCTGACCCTCGTCCTGGTGGCCGCGCGTCCCCGAGACCGCAGCACCGTCGTCGCCGGCGTCCTCGCAGCTCCGTTGCTGGGCTGGCTGGCTCGTCGGCCGGGCCTGGACGTCTTGCGCTGGACATCGGCGCACGTCCTTGACGACGCCTGCTACTGCGCCGGGCTCTGGGCAGGCGCACTCAGGTGTCGGACGCTTGCGCCTCTGCTGCCGGCCGTGCCGGAGCTGTCATCGGTCAGGCGGCCACCGGCCTGACGCGCCGACGGTGAGGTGCAGCAGCAGGGAGGCGACAGCATCGCCAGAAATGTCGGCTTGGCGCCAGTAGGCAATGGCTTCTGACGTCACGCCGGCTTCGTACGCGGCCAATCCGAGGAAGTTCAACGCGGGCGTCTCGACCCTGTGCTCAGCGAGCCGCTCCAGCGCGACACGGCGGTTGGCCAGGTCCGGGGTCAAGGAGGAGCCACACCGCGCCGCCAAGTCAGACCCGCACATCGTGGCTAGCTGCAGCAACGGCATCGCCATCGAGGGCAGGCCGTCAAGAGCGGCGAGTGCCGCCAGCCCAAGTGCCGCTGAGGCAGCAGTGTCGGGATCGACATCGGTGCTGTCGAGCAGGTTGCGCCAGGCGTATTCCACCCCGGCGCGGTCACCAAGACGGGCGAAAACCGCGCCCAGCCCGTACCAGCCGTCGGCATCGCCGGCTCGGGCAGCCTTCTCGTACCAGTGCCGGGCGGCTCCCAGTTCGGGGGGATCCATCTGGTCAGCGAGCAAGAGCCCCAGATTGACCATGGCTTTGGTGTTCCCGGCTGCCGCGGCGTGCTCGTACGACTCACGGGCGGTATTCACCCGCTTTGGGTCAGACTCCACGGCATCCGATCCTCTGTGCTGGGACGTCGCCGGGCGAGGGGGAGCGAAACCAGTCACCCTGGTCGCCCAGGGCGATGGACCCCGAGGAAGCTGTGCCCGTAGCCGGTGACGGCGACAACGCTCAAGCGCACTCTTCGGGTCTGGTTCCCCGACGGCACGTTTCGAACCCCGAGCTCTGCATCGAACGCTGTGTTCCTGCTCACAACGCTATCGACAGCGTAGTAGGCGGCGGCCGGTGCTGGCGAGCGCGTCAAAAAGGGGACTTGACTCGCTTTAGGCCCACGGGCAACAACCTGGGTCAAGCGCCGGTGGTGCCCGCACGCCGCGACGGTTTGCCCGTGGACCGAGCCGCCGCTCGGTCCATGGCCTTGAGCCGGTGCTTGTTCACGGCGATCTCGTAGTCAGTGGGTGGAGCACCCTTGGGGTGCCGCGGCGGTGAGAGGGCCATGACGTCAGCGAACGTATGGTGGCGCACGTGAGCGGCCAGCTCCGGATCGGCCTCGGCGAGCAGCTGGCGGAAGCGTTCGGCCGCCAGCGGACCCAGCGAGTCGTAGATGTCGATGGCGCACTGCCGGGCCTGCCCCAGAGGCCAGTCCGTTGGCAGCAGGTCGACGGGCAGTCCGGGGTCGTTGATGGTCGCCTGGCGCCAGTCCAGCATGCAGGCGGTGCGCATGAGCAGCGCTTGGTGCGGGGACACCCGCCCCTGACGCACCAACGCGTTCACCGGCGCGTACTTGTCGATGAACTCCCGGTAGTAGCCCGACAGCGCCGCGACGTCGAAGGCTTTGGTGACCACGGCCGCGTTGTCCGGGGTCTGGATCTCGGACCTCAGGATCGCTACGCCCTCCACGCCGACGCGCTCGATGGCGGTCTTGGCGTCGGAGGCCCGGTCCTGCGGGCAGACCCAGACCGCGTCGAAGAGCGGTCCGAAACCGAGCAGCCGAAGCTCGTCGCGAAGCTCGCGCCGTAAGTCACGCTCGGCCTCGGGCACCGAGAACGCGACCAGGGTCCACAGGCCGTCCCACGCCACGGTCGAGGCGCCGAACGCGAAAAGCCGCTTGAGGTTGCCGACACTGACGTGGCCCGCGCGCGGCGGAGTCCCGTATGCCGTCGTGCGGCCGCTGCGCTCCACGCTGAGCAGACCGCGAGCCGCCAGCCGGCGCATGGCTGCACGCGCACTCAGGTCGGAGATGTCGAACTCGGCCAGCAGGTTCACCAGCACCCGCGAGGGGATCGGCTCGCTGCGCCAGTACCAGTAGTCGCCCAGCAGGACGGTCAGCAGCCGTTGCGGCTCGGGGCCGACCTGGGCTCTCGGCAGGTCGATCTCGTGGTCGGTGCTGGTCGTCACGGCTAGCAGTGTCCCTTCCTTACCGACAGATCACGTGTGGAACCGCTCAACTCAACGTGCCGAGAAACGCCCCGACCGCGTGCTGGACGTGCTCGGCCCCGCCACGACGAGGGTCGGCGTTGTTGGCGCGAATCTCCAACACGGGTATGCCGGCCTCACGCAACGCCCGGGTGACGAAGTAGCTACCGGGCACGTCCTCGGCGACGAGGTGAACGACAGCGTCCACGCTGTGGCTTCGAGCCTCCTTGACATACCACTCGGAAGACCATGGCGGAGTGTACAACTGGTCGGTCAGCCCGACGAAGCGGGCGGCCAGGGTACGCACCGGGTCGGGTCCGTAGCGCACGTACCCGTCCGCGGCGATCGCGAGGTACATCGACCAGACGAAGACTGCCTGATGTGACTGCTGGACGCGCCGGTACAGGTCCAGGTCATACCACAGCCCACGACCGACCCACATGAGCCGCAGCCGCTGCTCCGCGTCGGATGCCCCGCCCTGGCTGACCAGCTCGGCGCAATCCTCGTACAACGAGCGGGCGGCGTCGCGGCCCCACTCCGTGCCACGATGCCATTGCGGGATCATCACGCTCGGGATGATGTCGTTGATGGACACCGGCAGCGGTCTGGCCGAGGCCAGCAGGTCCCGGGTACGCCTGTTCCACTCGGCCTGCTCGTTGACCAGGTCCATGACGTCTGTGAGGCGCCCCGGTTGCAGCACCCGGCCGGTATGCCGTTCCAGGAAGGCGATGAGGTCCGTGATCTCGCCCTGCAACAGGTCGAGGCGAGCCGAGCCGAACGCCTCCTCCCAGCGATGCGGCACCAGCTCCCACCAGTTGCTCGGTGCGTCGACCAACGATGAGCGTTCGAGAGGGTAGAACGCGGTGTGCTCCACCTGTTGCCACAGCTCGAACACCTTCCCCGCGGCGTCGCCGCTCAGCTCGGCCAGCACGAGCGATGGACGCGGCAGACCGCCCCACGGCGCCGTCTGCGGCGGCAATGACAGCGAGCCCAGGGCGATCGCGTCGTACTGGCGGCTGAAGTCGGGGAAGCCCTGCTTGTGCAGGACGTCGAGGCTCTCGGACGCCTTGCCCTTGGAGGAGACCACGGAGGCCCACCACTGGTTGACGACGTAGGGGATGTCCAGGGCACGCAGGATCTCCTGCGGGGCGTCGGCGTTGACCAAAACGAGCGGCTCGTCCGCCGCGGCGCGTTGGCGCACCCCGGCGAACCAGTCCTTCTGGTACGCCGTCGCTGCGGCGGCAGAGCGTAGGCGGCTCATCGGTGGCCCCTTCCGGACACGGCGGGGCGCAGCACCGCCACGGCTTCGCGCAACCTCGCGTGGTCGGGTACGTAGGGTTGGGCGGCGAGCAGCGTTGTCGGGATTCCCTGGTCGGCGAGCACGGTTTGCTGGGCCGGGTAGTCCCAGCTCGGGGCCTCGTCACCGTGGCGGATGTAAGACAGCACGTGGTCTGCGGCGCAACGGCTTACGGCTCGGGCGGTGGCCTCTGCCCGGCGGGCCATGGTCGAGGTGGGCGCGGCAGGCCCGCGGTCCCGCACGGCGGCGGCCAGCGCTGGCAGGGTGTCGGACTCGACGTCGTAGCCGCCGGTCGTGCCCCAGTCGTGGTCCTCCCCCACGATCACCGCTCCGTCGGACTCCAGTGCGACATAGGCCAGGTCGGTGTCCTGGTTGCTGCCGGTGAGGAACAGCCGAAGGGTCGGGGTGACTGTCGGCAGGCTCTGCGTGTTCGCGAGCAGAGCCTCAAGGAGGGGCACGGCCGCTGCCGCAGGAATGGTCCGAACGGCGCCGTGGATGCGCAGCGCCTGCGTGCCGGTAAGCCGGGGCGCCGGTTGCCGGCGCAGTTGCTCTACTTCGCCGAGCAGCTCGCGCAGCCTGCGCCGGGTGCGGATCGCCGCAGCGAGCTCATCGTCGGCAAGGGGATCGCGGCCCAGCCACTGGGGAAGGACCTCATTGGCCAGCTCGCCGAGCCGGGCGGTGTTGTAGGCCAGGGTATGCGGGGACGGCAGATGGAGCATGTCGAGCAAGTGCACTGGCGGCAGACCCAGCTGGGGCTCCAGGCGGCGTAGCTCACGCAGCGCGTAGAACAGGTACATCGAGCTCTGGCAGTCGCGCGTCGCCAGGACCGCCGTCAGTGGCCCGAACGCCTGCTGGAGCATGAGATCGAGCACCGCCGGTGCCCACGTGTCGACTGAGGAGCCCAGCACCTCAGTCGCTTTCGGCGAGGCTGCCTGCGCGGCGCCGTGCAGCTGGTATGCCGTGGCGCCCGTCGCCTCGATCAGCTCGACCGGGGCATCCGCGCCCAGGTAGCCGATGACGCCGCGACCCGACTCGGCACTGGCCCGGACGCGCGACAACCGCTCGGCGTAGGCCGCCTGCAGGGCATCGAGGGCGCGAAGGCCTTCCGAGGCCATCTAGATCACGCTGGCTTGCTCGAGTTCCTTGATCTGCGCCTCGCCGTAGCCGAGCAGGTGGCCCAGGACCTCGTGGTTGTGCTCGCCGAGCTGTGGGGCCGGCTCGTCCAGGCTGAGGTCAGAGCCCGACATGAGGAACGGCATACCCGTGGCGTAGAGGTCGTCGGACTCGCTCAAACCCGCATGGTGCAAGCGCACGACTTCGCCGCGTTCGAGCACCGAGGGGTTGCGCACCGCGCGCGCGGGGTCGAGCACCTCCGCCGCTGGGGCGCCGTACTTGGTGAGTTGGTCCAGTGCCTCCTGCACGTGGGTGCCCTTGGCCCACTCCTCGATGAGCCGGTGCAGCTCGTCTGCGTTGGCGACGCGCCCGTCCCGCGTCGCGAACCGGGTGTCCTCGATGAGGTCCTCGCGGTCCATAGCCCTGAGAACACCGCGCGCGAAGTGATCGACCGGCGCACAGATCGCGAACCACCCGTCCGCAGCTTGGAACAGCCCGAACGGCGCCAGGCGGGGCACGAACTGGCCGGTGCGGAACGGCATACCGATCATCTCGAACGCATCGAACGGCTCGCAGGCCAGCAGCGAGGTGAGCGACCCCAGCATCGAGACATCGACATGCTGGCCCTCTCCGGTGCGCTCTTTCTGGAGTAACGCGGCGAGCGTGCCGATGAGCCCGTACAGCGGCGCGACGAGGTCAGCGATCGGCAGACCGAAGCGGGTCGGCGGCTCGCCGGGAGCACCTGCGGTCATCATGACACCGCTGAGCGCCTGGATGATCGTGTCCATCGCCTTGCCCGACCCCGGCCCGCCCGCCGAGCCGAAGCCCGAGATCGACGTGTAGACAATGCCCGGGTTGACCTCACGAGCGAACTCGTAGTCGATCCCCAGCCGGCGGGTCACGCCGGCGCTGTAGTTCTCGACGAGGACGTCTGCGTGCTTGATGAGGTCGGCCAGCACGCGGCGCCCGGCCTCCGTCTTCAGGTCGAGGGTGACGCTCTGCTTCTGGCGCCCACGCAGGACCATGGAGATGGACATGTCTGTGGAGGCATGACGCCGCACCGCGAGGCCCTCGCTCGTCAGATAGGGCGAGTTGGACCGGGAGGAGTCTCCTCCGGTCGCTGGGTTCTCGATCTTGATCACTCGCGCGCCAAGGCCGCCGAGCAGCAGGGTGGCGTAGGGGCCGCTGAGTGCGGTGGTGAGGTCGACGACGACCTTGCCTTCCAGGGGCCGTGGGCTCATGGTGTCCTCCTTGAGGCTTCTCGGAAGCCCTTCGTTGTAAGCCTGTTCAGCAAGGCTGATGGTGTTTGTGGGTGTGCTGCTTCATGTCGAAAACCGACCCCGATGCCGTTGCCGTGCTGGAGACGACTGTGGTCAGCAGGACTTCGTCACCGTGCCAGGCAAACTGGGCGTTGAGGCCGGCCTGCCGGCTGATGCCCTCGACGTAGTCAGCAACCTCCGTGCCGCCCTCGTGTCGGCCCACCGGACACGGACGGCCCTGGTCGTCGATCCAGCAGGGAAGGAAACCTGCCTGGACCAGGCCGGTGCGGTCATATCGGCACAGCGCGATCGCGGTGTTGCGGCTCTGCGGGTGGAACGGGTAGTACGGCATGTCGGGGTCGGGCTGGAAACCGTAAAGCTCGGTGCGCCGCCGGGCCCATTCCTTCAGCTCAGCGGCCCCTTGACCGGAGGGGGTCAGTGCTCGGGTCACCGTGACGAAGTTGCCGAGCCCGTGGAAGATCGGCCGACCGCGGTAGGTCTCGATGCCCCGCATGATGTGCGCGTGGTGGCCGAACACCACGTCGGCACCGGCGTCGATGGCCGCCCGAGCGACGGGCCGTTCGTACATCGCAACGGTCACCGGAGTGTGCCCGACGCCCTTGTGGAAGGACACGGCCACCACGTCGACCAGCTCCCTAAGCTGCGCCACGTCCTGGGCCATCCGGTCCAGGCTGTCCGGGTCCGCGAACGTGTAGATCCTCGGCGGCCCACCGGGGCTAGCGTGGTCGAGCTCGTAGTGGGTCAGCACGTGCACATAGGCGCACCCCGCCTTACGTGAGGTCGCCCAGGACTCCCGTGGGCCCACGCAGTTGTAGCTCAGCACGCCGACTCGTATGCCGTCGCGTTCCACGACCGCGGGGGTGCGCGCCTCCTGGAGCGTCGCGCCCGCCCCTGTCGTCGCCAGCCCGACCGCCCGAGCCGAGGCAACCGTTTCTGTCACGCCAAGGTCGCCTGCGTCGTAGACGTGGTTGCCCGCCAGGGTGACCACGTGGAACCCGGCGTCGGGCAGTGCGCCGAGAGCCGCCGGGTCTGCGGGCGGCGCCGGGACGTCGGTGCTGGGCGACGTCGTCGCGGTGCTGTGCGGCACCTCGACGTGCCCGATGACGACGTCCCCTCGCTTCAGCACCGGCTCAGCGGCCGTGAAGAAGGACCGCGGGTCTGGTTCGTCGAGGATGAGGTCCCCTACCGAGAGAACCGTGATGGTGCCGTCCCCGCGGCTCATGGCGCCAGTCCGGTGCTCGCCGGGACGGTCGGCGCGCCGGTGGGCTGATCCTGGGTGGTCTGTGCCGCGTAGCGGGACAGGAACGCGCGCAGTCGCGGGCTGCGGGGGGCACCGAAGATCTGCGCCGGCGCGCCGGTCTCGACGATGCGACCGCTCTCCATGAACACGACCCGGTCGGCTACTTCCCTGGCAAAGCCCATCTCATGGGTGACGACCACCATGGTCTTGCCCTCCCTGGCCAGGCCGCGCACGACGGCCAGCACCTCCTCGACGAGCTCGGGATCCAGCGCGCTGGTCGGCTCGTCGAACAGCATGATCCGCGGGTGGGTGGCGACAGCGCGGGCGATCGCGACGCGTTGCTGCTGGCCGCCGGACAGCTGCCGCGGGTAGGAGTGCGTCTTGTCGGCGAGCCCGACCCGCTCCAGCAGCGCCTCGGCTTCGCGTTGCGCCTCGTCGCGGGGTAGCCCGTGGACGCGTACCGGCGCCTCCATGACATTGCGAAGCGTCGTGAAGTGCGGGAAGAGGTTGAACTGCTGGAAGACCATCGCGACGCGGCGACGCTGCGCTGCGGCCCGGCGCTCGCTCATCGGACGAAGCCGGCCCCGGTGGCGCTCGTACCCGACCAGCTCTCCGTCGAGGTAGATGGCGCCCGCGTCGATCTGTTCGAGCTGATGCACGCACCGCACGAGGGTCGACTTGCCGGAACCGGAAGGCCCTATGACGACCACGACCTCACCTTCGCGGACGTCGAGGCTGACGTGGTCAAGGGCGGTGTGCGACCCGAACGTCTTGCGAACCTGGCTCAGGCGAAGCACCGGACGCGGCTGCGGCTCATCATTGCCGGTCGCAGGGGTGGGCAGGCTCGGTGTCACGACGTCGCTCATCACATCTCCACTCCGGCCGGCTGCGGTCGTGGTACGGGGCGACGGCGCTGCGCAGGGGTGGGTGTGTAGCCCCGGGCGAACCGCTGTTCCAGGCGCCCCTGGGCGAGGCTGAGCAGCGTCACCACCACGAGGTACCAGATGCAGGCGACGGTCAGCAGCGGGACGATCTGGTAGGTCTGGTTGTAGATGACCTGGACCGAATGCAGCAGGTCGGACATCGCGATCACGCTGACCAGGGCGGTGCCCTTGATGACGCTGATGAACTGGCTGCCGCTCGGTGGGATGATCACGCGCATGGCCTGGGGTAGGACGATCCGGAAGAACTTCTGTCCCGAGGTGAAGCCCATGGCCTTGGCGGCCTCATGCTGACCGGGGTCGACGCTCAGGATGCCCGACCGGATGATCTCTGCCATGTATGCCGACTCCACCAGTGACAGCCCGATGACCGCTGCGGTCAGGGGCGTGATCACGTCGTTGGCGCTCCAGCGGGCGAAGGACGGACCGAACGGGATGCCGATGGAGATCTGCGGCAGCAGGTAGGCCAGGTTGTACCAGAAGATGAGCTGGACCAAGGGCGGGATACCGCGGAAGACGCCGATGTAGATCGACGCCGCCCATCGCAGCGGGCGGAAGTCGGACAGGCGCGCGAAGGCGAGCAGTCCGCCGACCAAAGAGCCGATGGTCATCGCCAGGACGGCCAGCAGCACGGTCGTCCCGAGGCCTTCGAGCACGGTGGGAGCGAACAGGTACTGCCAGACGACGGCCCACTCGAACCGGGGGTTGCTGACCAGGAACCAGACCAGCTCTGCGCTCACGGCCAGCAAGAGCGCGGCTATCACCCAGCGGTACAGGCGGAAGCGGTGGCCGGCTTGCGACACATCGTCGCGCACCACGTCTGGGTCGCTCGTGACTGCGGTCATCAGATGTCCTTCGCCGTAGGCGGCGCGGTCAGCTCTTCGTGTTCGAGGCCGAGCCGGACGAGGCGACGTTGAGCTTCGGCTCAGCCACCGCGACGTCGGACAAGCCGTACTGTTTCATGATCCGGGTGTAGTCGCCGTTGCGGAACAGCTCCTTGTACGCGTTGAGCATCACGGGACCGAGCCCGCTGCTCTTGGGCACCAGCAGCGCCAGCTGGTCGACCGTCGCACCCTGCTCCTCAGTCTGCGTGACGTATGTGTACTTGCCCTGCTCCTTAGCGGTCACGTCGATTGCGGCGGCCTGGGTCATCCCTGCCGCGTCCGCGCGTCCTGAGGTGGCGGCGAGCAGGGTGGCGTTGGTGTCCGCCAGCGCGATCGACTCCACCGAGCCACGACCTTTGCTCTGGCAGAAGTCCGACAGCTTCTTGAGCTGACCCTCTACGACGCTGCCGGCAGTGACCGCTACGCGCTTTCCGCAGAGGTCCTCGGTCGTCTTGATGGCGCCCGTCGAGCCGGTCGGAACGACGTAGGAGGTACGGGTGGTCATCCACGTGATCGAGTCGAACTGCTTCTCCCGATCGGCCGTGGCCTGGACCGGGCCGTTGAACGCGTCGTAGCGGTTCGCCAGCATCCCCTGCAGGGCAGCCGGCAACCCGGAGACGATCTCCACCTGGGTTCCCACGCCCAACACCTTGCCGAGCGCCTCCTGGAAGTCCTTGTCGACACCCGTGACCGTTTTGCCGTCCGCAGCGACGACCCGGTAAGGAGGATGCGAGTCACCAGCGAACCGGATGACTCCGGAGTCCTTGACGGCCTGCGGTAGCGCGTCGTGCAACGCAGCTACGCCACCTCCGGACGTGGACGCTGCGCCCTGCGGCGAGCTACCCGAGGAACACCCGACCAGCGCGGCGGCGACGGCCAATGCGACGGGGCATGCGGTGAGACTACGGACGAAGGAACGGCGCATGGCCTGCACTCTCCTTGTTGGGCCCTGAGGACGTGGACGAAATCAATGGCTCCTGACCCCCGAACCGGCTCCCGACACCGCATCTACCCCGGAGGCCGAGGTGGTATTCTGTTGTCTTGTGTAGACGAGCGTCGCATATAGTGTCGTCTATTGCAAGGTCTCTGGACCGGGACCCCTCAAAGTCCTCCAGGCACCCGCACGTGGTTGGCCCGCCCGACCGCTTGCCGCAACAGACCGCAGAGCGCGGCCAGGTAGGGAATACGTAAGACAGTAGGCGCGACGGGCGGACCGTGTTGGAGCACGGAGTGGGACGCCGACCCGCGCAGTCCGGTTGAGCAGGACCTTGCGCGGAAACAGACAGACCGGTACCACTTGGGTGTAAGACCCTTTGCCGCTAATTCGCGCTTGCCTGCGCGGATGACGGCCTCGACGTCGCGAGGGGGCATCATGGGCAGGTGGCAGCAGTTCAGGCACGTCGTCGTGGTGGTTGCGGCGGCCGGTTTACTCGCGGCGGCGCCGGTGTGGTCCGCCGCGGCCGACGGGCAGGCGCCATCAGCAGCCGCGCCGTGTCTCGCGTCTTTGCCAGCACAACCGGTGTGTATCAGCGGCACGCTGCCTGACGGGACCGCCTACCAGTTCGCGGTCCCGAAGGACTGGAACCGGGTGGTGCTGGTCGACCTGGACTTCGCGGCGACCGGCCTCAACGCCCCACTCACTGCGCAGCTACTCGAACGAGGTTTCGCCCGAGGTGGAACCACCCGGCTGGTGACCGGTTGGAACATCCGTCAAGCGATCGACAACCAAGCGGCAGCACTAACGCAGTTCCAGGCTTCGTTCGGTCCGGTGCGCTGGGCGATCGCATCCGGAAACTCCATGGGCGGTTTCGTCTCAGCCGGCGTGGCTCAGGTCTACCCGGACAGGTTCGACGCAGCCGTGGCGTTCTGCGGGGGGCTCGGCGGCGCGGTAGGTCAATGGAACCAAAAGCAGGACACGGTTTTCGCGTTGAAGACCCTGCTCTTCCCGGACGTCACCATCCTGCCCGTCATCAACATTCCGTCTGACGTGACCGGCGCCCAGCAGGCGTGGATCACCGCGCTTGCGACCGCGCAGGACACGCCCCAGGGCAGGGCGCGGATCGCGCTCGCCGCGGCGATCGGGCAACTCCCTGCGTGGGGCGTGGCACCGGGTGGGGTAGCGACGCCGCGGCCAGATCGGCGGGACACCGTGGCGCTGGAAGAGGGCATGTACCTGGCCCTGTCCGGTGGTCCGCTGCCCTACATCGGCCAGGCGATGAGCAGCCGGCGTCAGATCGAGCAGCTCTCCGGGGGCAACCCGTCCTGGAACACGGGCGTCGACTACGCGGACCAGTTCCGCTCTGCACGGCCGGAGAACCAGCGGGCCGTACGCGAGCTGTACCAGCAAGCCGGCCTCGACCTGCACGCCGACCTGGCCCTGCTCAACCGGGCACCCCGCATCTCGGCGAATCCAGCTGCGGTCGACTACCTGACTCGCGGGATCGTGTTCACCGGTGACCTGCGGATACCAGTGCTGACGGTGAACGCCATCGGCGACCAGATCTCCACCGTCGCCCAGCAGCAGTCCTTCGAGTCCATCGTCCGCGCGGAAGGCAACGGTCGGCTGCTTCGACAGACGTATGTCGAGTCCGCCGGCCACTGCGGCTTCTCAGCCCCCGAGCAAACCGCCGCCATCCAGACCATGCTCCAGCGCCTGCGGGCAGGTCATTGGCCCGACACCAACGCCGGGGCGATGAACCGGCGCGCCGTTGCAGTCGATCCGGGCGCCCCGGCACCTCGATACATCGCATTCGACCCGGAGCGGTTCAACCGAGCCTTCTTCGGTTAGTTGTCGCTGCGCGAGGCTGCCGTTCGAGCCCCGCTCAGAAGCCCTTCGACGCAATCTTCCAATCAGGCGAAAAGCACAGCATCGGCATACCGACGGCAAGCAAGACCGCGACGGTCCGCACCGCGCGCTTCCGAGCCTGTTGCGACGTCAGGGCCACGATCACGTAGGGGCGTCCTCCGCGGTTATCCCCTGGGCGAACCCGAGCGCGGCTGCGCTCTCGCCGGGTGCCCGCCCTGAGAGAGCGCTGAAAGGCCGTGCGGTTTGGCCTCACCACCACGGTCCGCTCATGTCACACAGTGGCTTTGAGGATGTGCAGGCCGGCCTGGCTGTTGGTCAGGTAGATCACGCCGCGCCGATCCACGATGACGTCCTCGGCGCACGTCGTGAGCGGTCCGGGGAATCCGCCGTAGCGTTGCCAGTTCCACTCGGTGGGGTTCGGCGGCACGTACGCCGCGATCTCCACGGGTGCGTAGGCGTCGGAGATGTCGAAGACTCGCAGCCCGGCCTGGAAGTAGGAGCAGTAGATGCGGTCGCTGCGCTGGTCGAGCACGGGCTGGCCCTGCGGCTGATGGACGTTGTGGTTGCCGAACGGGTACCGCGTCCCGTCCAGCGTCGAGTAGTCCTCGCCCCAAATGGACCCCGGCGGCGGAGTGGGCTTGGGGCACAACGAGACCAGCGTGGGGTCCGTCGGGTCAGCGAGCGATGCGATGCCGACGGCGTTCATCGGATGCTGCTTGTCGCGGATGCCGGGAATCCCCTCCGTGCCGTTCGGGTCGAGGACAAACGGGCGCTCGCCCTCGGTCGACACGATCGCGAGATCCCGCTCGGCGAACGGGACGATCGTGTGCACCGATGCGCCGCCCGACCCGCCACCGAACGGCGGGTGGGTCCGCAGCGTCGACACGTGCCGCGGCGCGGTGACGTCGGAGATGTCGAGGACGACCATGCCCACGCCCCAGTAGGCGAGGTAGGCGTGGTCGCCGTCGATGTAGGGCATGTGCAGCTCGACGTGCGCTGAGCTCGGGTCGTCGAGGGTCCACTGCTCGGGGTGCGCCCACTGCCCGACCACCACGGGGTGGGTCACCTCGGAGATGTCGAGGATCCGGTAGATGAAGCCGCGGTATCCGGGCGCCCCTGAGGTCAGGTGCACATAGCGGCCACCGTCGTAGTAGTTGCGGTGGGTGCCCCACTGGGTGCCCGTGTTCCAGCGCCCGATCGGTTTGGGCGCCTCTGGGTCGGCGAAGTCCCAGA
>JBIOUP010000271.1:0-16271 GCA_044867305.1 Dermatophilaceae bacterium | reverse complement strand
GTCCTCACAGCGGGGTTGGCGGCGGCACTCGCGGGGCGGACCCAGGTGATGGTGTGCCAGGGCGAGCCCGGGATCGGCAAGACCCGACTCGCGGAGGAGCTGGCCGAGCTCGCCCGGCAACAAGGGGCTGCCGTCGCGTGGGGAACCGGGATCGACACGGTGGGCGCTCCACCGTTCTGGCCCTGGATCGAGATTCTGCGCTCGATCTCCGGCTGGTGCGATGTCGCGGGCCTTGCTGCCGACCGGGGCCTGGTCATGGACCTCGCGCGGTTGGCCCCAGAGCTGTTCGTCTGGTCCGGCGAGCTCGCGAGCCGGCTGCCCGACGACCGGTTCCGCCAGTTCGAGGCGGTCTGCCAACTGCTCCACCACGTGACCTTGAGCCGGCCGCTCGCGGTGGTCCTCGACGACGCGCACTGGACGGACCGGCCTTCAGTACTGCTGGTCCGACACCTCGCGCGAGCCATGCGCGGTGACCGGCTGTTTGTCCTCGTGACCTCCCGCAGCACGGACAGTGCTCACGGGGCGCATGTTGCGGAACTGGGCCGCGAACCAGGCACGGGCCACATCGACCTCACCGGTCTGAGCGTGCCAGCCGTCGCCGCACAGCTCGCCGCCGTGACCGGCCGCCCGGTCGAGCACAATGACGCCGAGCAGGTGCACGCACTGACCGGCGGGAACCCCTTCCTTGTCGCGGAGGTGGGCAGGATACTGCCCGCCCGCATGATCGGCGGTGCGGTCATACCGCTGTCCCCGAACGTGCGAGAAGTCATCGCGGCGCGGTTGGATCGCCTGTCCGCTTCCTGCATCCAGCTGTTGCGAGCAGCGTCGATCGTCGGCCGGGAGTTCTCGACGGCCGCAGTGGCGGCGATGACTGGCCGCTCCCCGCTCGCCTGCCTCGGGCCGCTTGACGAGGCACAGGCAGCCGGCCTGCTCGAGCGACGTGACACCCCTGGTGAGTATCGCTTCGTCCACGCCCTGGTCCGCGACGCCATCGAGCAGGGGCTCAGTTCCAACGAGCGCGTCCGCCTCCACCGAGCCGCCGCGGCCGTTGTCGAGAGCGCCAGCGCTGTCCCCCAGGGACCACAGCTGTTCGAGCTGGCCCGGCACTGGGCGGAAGCCGCGGTGGCAGGGGAACGGACCAGGGCGAGCACCTGGATCGAGCGGGCGGCCGAAGAGGCCATCCGCGGGCTGGCCTACGAGGAAGGCGCGCGTCTCTTGACGCTCGCCCTCGCGGTAGGGCGCGGTGAGCTCGAGCCGGCAACCGAGTTCCGACTGAGGCTGAGCCTGGCCCGCGCATTGCACCGCTCGGGCGACCGAACCGCGTGCCTGCAGGCCCAAGTCGCGGCAGCTGCGCTCGCCCGCGAGATGGGGCGTGCGGACCTGCTCGCCGAAGCCGCGCTCGCGGCCGACCCGGTCGGCGCGACCACGAGCGAGGAGCCCACCCGGCGCCTGTGCCGTGAGGCGCTGGCGGCGCTTCCCCACGACTGGGTTCCGCTGCGTGCGCGTGTCACCGCGAGGTTCGCCGAGGCCAGCGTCTACGTCGGCTGGACCAAGGACGACACGCAGGACTACGAGAGGGCCGAGGTCGCCAGCGCGGAGGCGCTCGCGCTGGCGCAGGAGTGCGGTGACCCGGTGGCGCTGGGCGCGGCGCTCCGAGCCAGGCGGATGGCCTGCTCGGCCCCAGAGGGCCTGGACGAGCGCGAACGGCTGGCGGACCGGATGTTCGCCCTTGGACGCGACAGCGCCGATCCCTTGACACAGCTGCGGGCACACCTGTGGCGCATCGATGCCGTGTTCGAGCGCGGTGACCTCGCGCACGTGACTCGAGAGGTCGAGGCGCTGTCGTCGTGCGTGGAGCAGGTCGGTGGACCGCATGCACGATACGAGCTTCTCCGGTGTCAGGCAGTCCTGGCCCAGGCACAGGGCCGGTACGACGACGCCCTGAGACTGGCCGGCAAGGCCTTCGCCGAGAAGAGCCTGACCGAGGATTTCGGCTCCCCCGAGCGAGCCGGCCTGCTTGCGATGCTCGGTATGCACATCGGCCACGAAGCCAGCGGCTCCGTAGCGGCCGCCGGCTTCGCCGACGCAACCGTCTTCGAGCGCCCGGTCCAGACCGCGGGCATCATCATCGCGGTCGCCAACGCCCACCTGCTCGCATCCGTGGGCCGGCTCGACGAGGCCCGCGCCGTCTACGACTCCCTGGAGTCGCCGGCTCGATGGCAGCCCTCGCCGCACGCCGTCCTCGCCGCTCTGGCGTACGGCGTCGGCCTCGCCGTCGCGCTGGGCGCCGACACCGATGTCGCCACGCTCCGTGACCGCCTGGCCCGCTACCGAGGGCACCACGTCGTCAGTGGCGCCGGACAGGTCGCCTACAACGGCCCGGTCGAGATGTGGCTCGGAACCGCGGCATTGCACCTCGGGGAGCTCGACGACGCCGTGGCGGATCTGGATCAGGCGGTGCGGATCTGCGGCGCGAACGCAGCGGCGGGCTTTCGCACGGAAAGCCAGCTTCTCCTCGCGACCGCACTGGCCCGGCGAGGGAACAAGGGCGACAGCACAAGAGCCCGGTCGCTGCTCGAGACCAGCGTCCGAGCGGCCACCCTGCGGGGGATGACCCCGGTCAAGGCGCGGGCGGAGCGGCTCATCCGTGAGCTGGTGGCCGCGGGACCTTTGACCCGGCGCGAGTGGGAGGTGGCCGAGCTGGTGGCGCAAGGCTCGACGAACCGTCAGATCGCTGTCCGGCTGTGCCTGTCCGAACGCACGGCGCAGAACCATGTACAGCACATCCTGACCAAGCTCGGCCTGTCCAACCGCAGCCAGATCACCGCCTGGGTCGCGGGACATCGACTGAGTACTCCGACCTGAGTAGTTCGGCCGATGCCCGTATGCCGCGGATCCTCCTACGGTCGAACCGACAGCAAGGAGGACCCTAGTGACCATCACCACCGCCGCCCCAATTGAACAGCTCACGCCGCAGCAGCCCCCGCACGAGATCGTGTGGGAGCTGAGCAACGCCATCGTTGCGTCAAGAGCACTTCACGTCGTCGCCGAGCTCGGTGTGGCCGACCACATCGGCGAGGAGCCAGTGACCGCCTCCAGCCTGGCCGGCGCCTGCGACGCATCATCCGATGCCCTGGACCGGGCGCTGCGGCTGCTGGGCACCTTCGGGCTGTTCCGCCGCACCGACGAGGGTTACCGGCATACCGACGCCTCCCGCCTCTTGCGCAGCGACCACCCGAGGTCCATGCGAGCCTTCGCCCGCCTCAACGGGTTGCCCGTGTGCTCCGCCGCATTCGCGCAGCTCGAGCACTGCGTGCGCACCGGTTCGCCGGCAGTCGAGCTCGTCGACCCGGACGGGTTCTGGCACTACCTGCAGGACCACCCGGACCAGGCCATCGTCTTCGAGCAGGCGATGACCGGCAAGGCGCACGCCGATGTCACCGCGGTGCTCCAGGCGTACGACTTCTCCGGGCATCAGCGGGTCGCCGATGTCGCGGGCGGGCCCGGTCACCTGATCAAAGCCGTGCTGGGCGCGCACCCGCGCGTCACCGGCGTCCTGTTCGAGCTACCGCATGTCGCAGCCGACGTGGCGCCCATGCCACGGCTGGAGGTCGCGGCCGGTGACTTCTTCACCGACCCGTTGCCGCGATGCGACGCCTACCTGCTGATGAACATCGTCCACGACTGGGAGGACGCCGACGCCGTCGCCATCCTGAGCGCGGTCGCCGACGCCGGTCGGCATGGGGCGACCGTGTTAGTCGTGGAGGCGGTCCTGCCCGAGGGGCCCGAGCGGCACTGGGCACACACGCTCGACGTGCTCATGTTGACCGTGACCGGCGGTCGAGAGCGCAACCGTGCCGAGTACGGCGCCCTGCTCGACGTGGCCGGCATCGATCTGGTGCGAATGCTCCCCACGATGACCCCGTTTTCGATCATGGAAGGTCGTGTCCGATGAGACTCCCACCGCTGACCGACCCGGAGCTGGCCCCGTTCCTTCGCGAGGGCTTGTGGGTCGCCAAGATCGCCACCCACAACCCGGACGGGACCGTGCGGATGACTCCGCTGGCCTACGCCGTCGGCGAGGACGACGAGATCATCTTCTCGACCTGGCAGGACAGCACCGCGGTGCGGAACCTCCAGCGCAACCCGGAAGCATCGGTCCTCATCGACAAGGTCGACCAGCCGTACGCGGGAGTCCACTACATCGGGACGGCCGACACCGGCCCGGAGCAGCTCACCCCCGAGCAGTACGCCCAGCTCTTCGGCCGCTACATCGGCGACTTCGAGCAAGCCGCGCGATCCTACGAGATGCTGAACAGCCTGGGACTGGGCCCACGCTACTCGATCCGCTTCCGCCCCCGAACCAAGGTCACCTGGGACTTCGGCAAGATCCCCACAGGGTGACTGCCGTCGGGTACGGGAGGGCGTGCCAAGCCGCACGGCATACCAGCGCCTAGGCATCCCCCCCAGTGTTCCCGGATGCTCCGGCGCGCACGTCGAGCAGCTGGTACTTCTCGGCGGCCCGCAGGGCGAAGCTGGGGTCGATCTCGCCGCGTCGGGCCAGCACCTGCAGGGTGCGCACCGCCAGCGACGGGCCGTCGATGTGGAAGTAGCGCCGAGCCGCGGCGCGTGTGTCGGCGAAGCCGAAGCCGTCGGCGCCGAGCGACACGAAGTCGCCGGGCACCCATTGGGCGATCTGGTCCTGCACGGCTCGCATGTAGTCCGACGTGGCAAGCACCGGGCCGGGCCGGCCGGAGAGCCGCTGGGTGACGTAGGGCACCCGCCCCTCCTCGGTCGGGTGCAGGAAGGCGTGCTCGTCGCAGGCCAGACCATCGCGGCGCAGCTCGCCCCAGGAGGTCACCGACCACACATCGGCCGCGACGCCCCAGTCGGTGGCGAGCAGCTCCTGGGCCTCCAGCGCCCAAGCCACACCGACCCCGGATGCGAGCAGCTGGGCCGGAATGCCCTCGCCTCCGGCCGGGCGAATCAGGTGCATGCCGCGCAGGATGCCCTCGACGTCGACGTCGGCTGGCTCCGGGGGCTGCGGATAGGGCTCGTTGTAGACCGTCAGGTAGTACATGACGTCCTCGGGCTTGTCGCCGTACATCCGGCGCAGCCCGTCCTTGACGATGTGCGCGATCTCGTAGCCGTACGCCGGGTCGTACGACACGACCGCCGGGTTGGTCGAGGCCAACAGTGGCGAGTGCCCGTCGGCGTGCTGGGTGCCCTCGCCGGTCAGCGTCGTCCGCCCCGCCGTCGCCCCGATCAGGAAACCGCGGGCCATCTGGTCGCCGGCCGACCAGATGCCGTCGCCGCTGCGCTGGAACCCGAACATCGAGTAGAAGATGTAGATCGGGATCATCGGCTCGCCGTGGGTGGAGTACGACGTCCCCACCGCTTGGAAGGCCGCGACGGAACCGGACTCGTCGATGCCCATGTGCAGCAGCTGGCCGTCGGTCGCCTCGCGGTAGGTGAGCATCAGGTCGAGGTCGACCGGCGTGTAGTTCTGACCGTGCGGGTTGTAGATCTTGATGGTCGGGAAGAACGAGTCCATGCCGAAGGTGCGCGCCTCGTCGGGGATGATCGGCACCACGCGCTTGCCGAACTCCTTGTCGCGCACCAGGTCCTTGAGGATGCGCACGAACGCCATCGTCGTGGCGACGTTCTGCTTGCCCGAGCCCTTCTTGGCAGCCGCGTATGCCGAGTCGTCCGGGAGCTTGACCGGCGTGTACACCGAGCGACGGGACGGCACCGAGCCGCCGAGCTTCTTGCGAGCCTCCCGCATGTACTGCAGAGCCGGGTCGCTCTCGTCCGGGCGGAAGTACGGCGGCTGGTACGGATCGGCCTCCAGCTGCGCATCCGTGATCGGGATGTGCAGGGTGTCCCGGAACCCCTTGAGGTCCTCGAGGGTGAGCTTCTTCATCTGGTGGGTCGCGTTGCGCCCGGCGAAGTGGGAGCCCAGCGACCAGCCCTTGACGGTCTTGGCGAGGATGACGGTCGGCTGGCCGGTGTGCTTCATCGCGGCGTCGTACGCGGCATACACCTTGCGGTAGTCGTGGCCGCCTCTCTTGAGCTTCCACCAGATGTCGTCGTCGCTCCAGTTCTCCACGAGCGCCTTGGTGCGCGAGTCACGCCAGAAGAAGTGCTCGCGCACGTACTTGCCGTCGTTGGCCCGGAAGGTCTGGTAGTCCCCGTCGACGGTGTTGTTCATGATGTTGACCAGCGCGCCGTCGCGGTCGCCGGCCAGCAGCGGGTCCCAGCCGCGACCCCAGATGACCTTGATGACGTTCCAGCCAGCGCCGCGGAAGAACGCCTCCAGCTCCTGGATGATCTTGCCGTTGCCCCGGACCGGGCCGTCGAGGCGCTGCAGGTTGCAGTTGATGACGAAGGTGAGATTGTCCAGCTCCTCGTTCGCCGCAATCTGCAGCAAGCCGCGGGACTCCGGCTCGTCCATCTCCCCGTCGCCGAGAAAGGCCCACACGTGCTGCTCGCTGGTGTCCTTCAGCCCCCGGTTGTGCAGGTACTTGTTGAACTGCGCCTGGCTGATCGCGTTCATCGGGCCCAGGCCCATGGACACCGTCGGGAACTGCCAGAAGTGCGGCATCATCCGCGGATGCGGGTACGAGGGCAGCGCCCGCACCTGACCATCGACGAGGTGGCTGCGCTCCTGGCGGAACCCGTCCAGGTCGGCCTGTTCGAGAGTGCCCTCGAGGAACGCCCGGGCGTACATGCCAGGTGCGGCGTGCCCCTGGAAGAAGACCTGGTCGCCGCCGCCGGGATGATCGGGCCCGCGGAAGAAGTGGTTGAGGCCCACCTCGTAGAGCGTCGCTGCGGACGCGTACGTCGAGATGTGCCCGCCGACGGCGATTCCCGGGCGCTGGGCCCGGTGGACCATGATCGCGGCGTTCCACCGGATCCAGCGGCGGTAGGCCTTCTCGACGGTCTCGTCGCCGGGGAACCATGGCTCGGCCTCGGGGCCGATGGTGTTGATGTAGTCCGTGGCGGTCAGCGACGGGACCCCGATGTTGGACTGCCGGGCCCGCTCCAGCAGCTTGAGCATGATGTAACGCGCCCGGGTGCGGCCCTGCTCGTCGACCACTCCATCCAGGGAGTCGAGCCACTCCTGGGTCTCTTCGGGATCGGTGTCGGGGAGCTGGCTGGGGATGCCGTTGAGGATCGGTCCGGAGCTGGTGCTGCCTGGCACGGTGAGGTCCTTTCTCGCGTTCCTGACCATCCTCTACCCGATGCGTGTCCCACGTCACGTTCGCGTCGAGCCGTTCTCGCCGAATGGCGTGGGCTACTCGCGGGTATGCCGGCCGGTGGTCCTCGCGCGATCAGTTTGGTCACATCCCTCCACACGGGCCGTCCCGTTTGCCAGACTGGGACGAGAGCTTCGGACGTCGAAGCCGCGTGAGGAAGGACGGTCCGGTGGCTGGGTCGGCGAAGGCCGCAACGGTCAGCGTTGCGCTCGCCAAGCTGGGTTTCGCTGCGGGTCAGGTGGTCCAGGAGCTCGGGTGGGACGAGGACGCCGACGACACGCTGCGGTTCGGGATCGAGGACCTCACCGGGACCGAGCTCGAGGACGAGTTGTATGCCGACGGGGCCGATGCCGTGCTCATCTGGTTCCGCGACGGCGACGACGATCTCCCGGACACACTCGTCGACGCCCTGACCTATCTCGTCGACAACGGCTTCCTGGTCCTGTGCACCCCTCGCTCCGGTCAGCCGGGCCACGTGGAGGCCAGCGACGTCGAGGACGCCGCCGTGAGCGCAGGGCTGCACACGGCGGGGAGTGCCACGGTGTCCCAGACCTGGGCGGCGACCCGCATGGTGGCCCCCAAGTCGCAGCGCAGGTGACCGCCGCCTCGGTGGCTGGGCGGCCTCGGCCGTAGGTCCGTCTGGGTTCGGATCCGAGCCGATGGCGTTGCTGTCAGTCAGCTGCGGCTGGGCGGCGCGTTGAGGTCTCCGGGGAAGAGCGGGTGCACATCTGGACATTCAGACCGCTCCTGGACGGGAAATGGCGCTGATAGGGCCGAATACGCGTCCATAAGCGCGGCCGGGTGGCTATGAGCGGGCGAATCGTCCGGTAGTCGCGCCCGTCGGCCGGTCCCGACGAGCGTACGCGCGGGACCACTCAGCCGGTGTCACAGACGTTTGGCAGACTGTCCACTATGACCACACCGGCCGTCGGTGAGCTGGCCCCCAACTTCACCTTGCCGGACCAGCATGGGGTGCCGATGAGCCTGTCGCAGATGCGGGGGTCCCTGGTCGCGCTCGTGTTCTACCCGTACGCCTTCTCTGGCACCTGCACAGGTGAGCTGCGCCAGATCCGCGACGGGCTCGAGGACTTCCAGCACGACGGCATACAGGTGCTCACCATCTCGTGCGACCCGATCTACGCGCTGCGGGCCTGGGCCGACGCCGAAGGGTACTTCTTCCCGCTGCTCTCGGACTTCTGGCCGCACGGCGAAGTGTCTCGAGCGTACGGAGTGTTCCTGGCGGACAAGGGCATCGCGACCCGCGCGACCTTCCTGCTCGACGCCGAGGGCACCGTGCGCTGGAGCCTGGTCAACCCGCCCGGGGAGGCCCGGGACTTCGCGCAGTATCGCGACGCGTTGGCCCGGTTACGCTGAGACCGCACCCCAGGGCCTGTAGCTCAGCTGGTCAGAGCACCGCGCTTACACCGCGGGTGTCGTCGGTTCGAACCCGGCCGGGCCCACTGGACGGTTCAACGCCGTACCTACGGGGTAAAGGGCCGTCATGACTCAGGCAACGCCGGCACAACCTGGCACCCACCACCAGTCGCGTACCGTCGCGTTCCTCGTCGCCACCGAGGGCGTCGAGAGTGTCGAGCTCACCGAGCCCTGGCGGGCTGCCGAGCAGGCCGGCCACCAGCCGGTCCTGGTGAGCGTCGAGCCCGGCGAGGTGTCGCTCTTCGAGCATCTCGACCGCTCGAGCACGCGCTCGGTGGATCGGGTCGTCGAGGAGGTACAGGTCGCTGACTTCGACGCGCTGGTGCTTCCCGGGGGCGTAGCCAACCCCGACGCCCTGCGGCTGAACGAGTCCGCCGTCGGCTTCGCCAGGGACTTCGTCGCGTCGGGCAAGACCGTCGCGGCCATCTGCCACGCCCCCTGGCTGCTGGTCGAAGCCGACGTCGTCCGGGGCCGGCGGCTCACGTCGTGGCCGAGCCTACGCACCGACATCGTGAACGCCGGAGGTCAATGGGTCGACGAGCCGCTCGTCGTCGACGCCTCGCTGATCACAAGTCGCAAGCCGGATGACCTTCCGGTGTTCTGCGAGGCGTTGCTGAGCGCCTTGCATGCCGCGGCTGGGGTGCCGTAGCGAAGGCACTGCAGCATCCGGAAGTGTGGCTCGCCACACCGGTCGATGTGAGAACGCAACGGCTCCCGAGGCGGTATCACATCGACTCGGGAAGCAACATCGTGAGGTCGCCTGACTCACCTGTCCTGAGGAACCGGCGCACCGCCTCCTCCGCGGCGCGCACGTCCAGCCCGCTGGCCGCGACCCACTCGTCGGAGTAGTAGGTGTGCTGGTATCGGTCGCCGCCGTCGCAGATCAGCGTGACCACACTGCCCGGTGTGCCGGCGGTCAGCATTTCGGCGACCAGCGCCAAGGCGCCCCAGACGTTGGTGCCTGTCGACCCGCCGACGCTTCGCCCGGTCAGCTGCGTGACCACCCGCATCGTGCCGAGGCTGGCCGCGTCCGGGACGCGGTACATCCGGTCCACGACAGTGGGCAGGAACGACGGCTCCACGATCGGGCGTCCGATGCCTTCGATCCGCGAGCCGGGCGCCGTCACCGCAAGGTTGCTCGACCGCCATCCCTCGAAGAACGCAGAACCCTCTGGGTCGACGACGCACAGCGACGTGGTATGCCGCTTGTACCGGACATACCGCCCGATCGTCGCGCTCGTACCACCGGTGCCCGCACCGACCACGATCCAGGACGGCACGGCATACCGCTCGAAGCTCATCTGTTCATAGATGCTCTCGGCGATGTTGTTGTTGCCGCGCCAGTCAGTTGCCCGCTCGGCGTAGAGGAACTGATCCATGTAGTGCCCGCCGGTGTCCGCGGCGATGGACCGGGCCACCTCGTAGATGGCCGCCGGATCCTCCACGAGGGCGCACTTGCCCCCCGCGGCTTCGATGAGTGCGACCTTCTCGGGGCTGGTCCCGATCGGCATGACGGCGATGAACGCCAGGTCGAGCAGCTGCGCGAAGTACGCCTCACTGATAGCGGTCGACCCGCTGGATGCCTCGACGATCGTGGTCCCTCTCGTGATCCACCCGTTGGCCAGCGAGTAGAGGAACAGCGACCTGGCCAGGCGGTGCTTCAGAGACCCGGTTGGATGAACCGACTCGTCCTTGAGATAGAGGTCGATGCCCCAGTCCTTCGGCAGCGGGAAGACGTGCAGGTGCGTGTCGGCGCTGCGGTTGGCGTCGGCCTCGACCCTGCGGATCGCCTCCGTCAGCCAGTCCCGGTCCGTCGAACGACTTGCGGTGCTCTCGTTCACGCCATCAGCACTCCCGGCACGTCTGCGCAGGACAGCGCGGCCATCAGCCCAGCCTAGACTCAGCGGACATGGAGCCGAAGGTGGCCGCGACTCTGCGCGACGTCGTCGGGGTGCTGGAGGCCATGTACCCGCCGGCCAATGCCCTTGACTGGGACCAGGTCGGGCTGGTGTCGGGTGACCCCGTCCAGCCAGTCCAGCTGGTCCACTTCGCTGTCGACCCGACGATTGCTGTCCTCGAGGAGGCCATCGCAGCCGGCGCCGACCTGCTTGTCACTCACCACCCCCTGCTGCTGCGTGGCATCCACTCGGTCGCCACCAGCACTGCCAAAGGGTATGCCGTGACTCGGGCCGTGCAGGCCGGCCTCGCCCTCTACTGTGCGCACACCAACGCCGACCTGGCCGCGCCGGGCGTAAGCGACGCCCTCGCGGTCGCGTGCGGGCTGACCGAGACCGAAGCCCTTGACCTGGAAGCCGGTCGCTCGCTCGGCCGGGTCGGCGAGCTGGCCCAGCCAGTGAGCCTGGGGGCCTTCGCCGAGACACTGGCGGCTGCCTTGCCGCCGACGCCGGTGGGCCTGCGCGTATCCGGCAACCGCGATGCGCTGGTGCAGCGGGTCGCTGTCTTGGGGGGCTCGGGCGACGACCGGTTCGAGGCCGTGCGCCGCAGCGGTGCGGAGGTCTACGTCACCGCCGACTTGCGCCACCACCCGGCGTCCGAGGCTCGCGAGGAAGCGCGTGGGGGCCCGCCGTATCTCATCGACGCCGGACATTTCGCGACGGAGTGGCTCTGGCTCGGCGGCGCGGCGACGCAGCTGCGCAAGGACTTGGCGGCGGGCGAGGTGGCGGCCACTACGGTGGAGACCTACATCTCGACCTTGCGCACCGACCCGTGGGACTTCGTCGTTGGTGCCAACGCCGACGGAGGTGCGACCTGTTAGCCGAACCCGTCCGGCAGTACCGGTTGCTCGAGGTGCAGGCACTGGACACCCGGCTCGACCAGCTCGCCCACGCGCGCGCGGGTCTGCCCCAGCGCAAGCAGGTCGCCGAGCTCGAGCACGAGACGAGCGTCGTGGGCCGAGAGCTCGCCCTGGCCCGCACGGCATACCAGGACATCCAAGGCGAGTTGGCCAAGGCGGAGGCCGACGTGCAGCTGGTCCGCGACCGCGCTGCTCGCGACCGGTCCCGGCTGGACCAGGGGACCGGCACTGCGAAGGAGCTGCAAGGCCTGCAGCACGAGCTCACGTCGCTCGCGCGGCGGCAGAACGAGCTGGAGGACCTCGAGATCGAGGTGATGGAGCGCGCGGAAGGACTCGAGAGGCGGGTCGGCGAGCTGGAGTCCAAACAGCGCGCGCTGGGTGTAGAGCTCGACGAGGTCAAGGCAGCGCTCGACGAAGCGACGACCGCCCTGGATGGGGGAAGGGTCCGAAGCGCGTCGCAGCCGCGAAGCGCTGGTGCCCGACGTCGGCGAGGACCTGCTGGCGCTGTACGACAAGATCCGCGCGACCAGCGGCGGAATCGGCGCGGCTGAGCTGCGCCAACGACGCTGCGGCGGCTGCCGGCTCGAGCTGAACCAGGTCGACCTCGCCCGGATCAAGGCGGCCCCGCCGAACGAGGTGCTGCGCTGCGAGGAGTGCCGGCGCATCCTGGTGCGCACGCCCGAGTCGGGGGTGACGTGAGCGCTCGCCGACGCCTTGTCGTCGAAGCCGACGGCGGGTCACGAGGCAACCCCGGCATCGCCGGCTACGGGGCGCTCGTGCGCGACGGCGTCACCGGCCAGGTACTCGCCGAGCGGGCGGCTCCGCTGGGCCTGGCGAGCAACAACGTCGCCGAGTATGCCGGTCTGATCGCTGGTCTCGAAGCGATCCTGCGCATCGACGCGAGCGCCGACGTCGAGGTGCGCATGGACTCCAAGCTCGTCGTCGAGCAGATGAGCGGGCGCTGGAAGGTCAAGCACGAGGACATGCGGCGGTCGGCTGCCCAGGCTGGCCGGCTGCTCGCGCAGATCGCCGCGGCGGGCGGCTCGGTGCGCTTCACCTGGGTGCCTCGTGAGCGCAACCTGGCGGCCGACGCGCTGAGCAACAAGGGCATGGACGGGCAGCGGATCGACCGTCAGGTGGGCTAGCGTCCGCAGCCGAATCCTCCCCGAGCCCAGCCTGCCCCGGAGACCGTCGCGCTCGGTCACTTGGCACCCGCAAGGCCGTCGGCTACGGTCCCGATGACGACGAGGTTCGGCGAGCGTGGAGGCAGCATGTACGACGTCGGTATCGGCTCCTGGCCCCTGCGCAGAGCGCGGATGACGCCTGACAAGGTCGCGCTCGTGGACCGCGGGATTTCGACGACGTACGAGCAGCTTGCCGCAAGCACCAATCGGCTCGCTCATGGGCTGCGGGCCCTCGGCGTGCGCCACGGCGACCGGGTGGCCTATCTCGGCTTCAACGCGACGACGTTCGTGGAGACCATGTTCGCGACGGCCAAGGCTGGCGGGGTGTTCATCCCGCTCAACACCCGGTTGGTCCCGCCCGAGTGGGCCTACATTCTGGTCGACAGCGGGACCAGCGTCCTGGTGTGGGACGAGCCGTTCGGCGACCGCGTCGACGAGGTGCTCGAGGGAATCGCCGCGAGCGGCCCTCCGCCCGGCGCCCCCCCACCCCCGCCGGGGCCAGGGCCACGCGACGTGGTCGGCGGCGGTAGAGGCCCGCTCGGTATGCCGCCCCCGCCCCTGCCCGGGCACCACCTACCTGAGCCACCCCCGTCGCCCCCGCCCGTCGCCCCTGCGGTGCCCAGGCCGGTGGCCGTCCACGGCGCCGAGGGCCAGATCTCCCTGGACGAGGTGCGCCAGCTCGGCAGCGACGAGCCGCTGGACCTGGAGATCGCACTGGATGACCTCTACATGATCCAGTACACCTCTGGCACAACCGGCCAGCCCAAGGGCGTGATGATGTCCCACGGCAACGTCACGTGGAACACGACCAACTCCCTCGTCGACGTGGACCTCGACGGCAACGAGGTGTCGCTCATCGTCGCACCGATGTTCCACGCTGCCGCGCTGAACCAGCAGTTCATGCCGACGTTCATCAAGGGCGGCACCCAGTACCTCGAGCAGAGCTGGGACGTCGACAAGGCGTTCACGATGTTCGAGGAGCACGGCATCACGTTCTTCTGGGGTCCGCCGACGATGTACCTCAACCTCATCCAGTCACCGCGGTGGGAGACCGCCGACCTCCGCTCGCTGCGCAACTTCCAGTGCGGCGGTGCCCCGTTGCCGGAAGCCATGCTGCAGCAGTTCGCCGACCGCGGCTTTGGCATCCTGCAGGGCTACGGGCTCACGGAGGCATCCCCCGGCACGACGATGCTGCGCGCTCGTGACAGCCTGACCAAGATCGGCTCGGCCGGCACCTCGTGCTTCTTCACCGACGTCCGCGTGGTCGACGACGACGGGCAGCCGGTCGACGTGGGCGACACCGGCGAGATCCAGATCCAGGGCTTCAACGTGACCAAGGGTTACTGGGGCAAGCCGCAGGCCACCAAGGATGCCATCCTGCCGGGCGGTTGGCTGCGCACGGGCGACCTGGCGCGGGTAGAGGAAGGCGGCTTCCTCTACATCGTCGACCGGCTCAAGGACATGATCATCTCCGGGGCAGAGAACATCTACCCTGCCGAGATCGAAGCGCAGAACTACACCCACCCGGCGGTGGCGGACTGCGCCGTCATCGGCGTCCCCGACGAGCGGTGGGGTGAGGTGGGACGGGCGGTCGTCGTGCTGCGTCCCGGCCGCACCGCGACCGAGGGCGAGATCATCGAGCATCTGCAGGGCCGGCTCGCCAGGTACAAGATCCCCAAGTCCGTCGTCTTCACCGACGCCTTGCCGCACAACGCGTCAGGCAAGCTGCTCAAGGTCCAGATCCGCGAGCTGCACGGCGCCGGCGGTTGAGGCCGCTCCTACGGGTGCATCGCCTTCACGACGGCCATCGCCAGGGAGACCCGGTCGCGATCATGGGCCAAGCCGAGGGCGTTGTCGACCTCCCGCACGATGGTCCACGCCCGGGCGCGCTGCGGATCGATGCCGGCGGGCTCGCAGACCAGCTCCAGGCGCCGGTTCAGCGCCGCTCGCACCGAGCCGGCCCCGGCAAGCTCGTGGGTCCGGTTGACCAGAGCCGGCGCGACCTCGAACGCAGCGTCACCCGCCATCGGCTTCGGGTCGATCGCCAGCCAGGGCGTGCGCTCTCCGGCGAGCACGTTGGCATAGTGCAGGTCGGTATGCAGCAGGACCGGTTCGGCCTCGTCCCTGGTGAGCTCGACGGCCAGGTGACGCGCCTGGTCGGCGAACCGTCGGGGCACGACCGAGGGTGCGATCGCCAAGCGCTCCACCTGGCGTTCAGCGTATGCCGTGAGCCTGGGCATCTGCGGCGGAGCAGGGACCCGCAGCGCCCGCAGCACGCCCCCGATCACCGTGCAGGCCCGCTCTACCGGCATACCGTGGAGGTCCGTGTCGGGGTCCAGACGTTCCAGCAACAAGGCGAACCGGGACGGGTCCGCGCGCAACAGGCGAACGGCGCCCGCACCGCCCCACACGCGCAGCGCAAGATGCTCCATCCTGGCTTCCGTATGCGGCCAGCCCACCTTGAGGACCGCTTGACCATCTGGCCCCCGGACCGGGATGACGACCGAGCAGGCGCCGCTGCGAACCGGTCCGTCCACGCTGAGGTCCCACTCCCGCAGGAGCTGCGCCAACAGCGGGGGCAGCCGGTGCAGCCAGTCCGCGCCGCTCACTGAGGACGGGTGGGACGGGTCGAGCGGGTCGGGCGGGTAGGTGGCGACGGTGTCAGCGAAGGCCGGCGGGACGAGCGAGGTCACCCGTCGACCAGGCCCGGGAACGGGGTGAGCGGACCACCCCACCGCTGGCGCAGAACCGCAGCCTCGGCCTGCAACCGCGCAACCTCGGAGACGGCCGCGGACCCGACCGGCAAGACGGGTAGGACGTCCAGACCGCGGGCCACCAGCCCGTCGAGGACCGTGCGAACCAGCCGACGCGCATCGTCCGCAGTCGTGACACCGAACGGCAGGCGGTAGGCCAGTGGGCCAGGGTCGGCTTGGGCGCCGGCCGCGGACCGCAAGGCCGCCATTCGCCGCTGCAGCGCGCCGAGCAGGTCGAGGAAGGGCGCTCGCTCCGTGGACGCGACGCGCGCCGCCGCTGCCTCGGTCGCGTACACCGCCTCACGTGAGGGCTCCAGAGCCGTGGCCGCGGCGTCGGCCGGCAGGCGCGGGTGTGCCGACCAGGCGGGGGTGGCGCCCAGCAGGGCGGCGGCGCTGGCGCGGTGCGCCGTGATGGCAGTCAGCAGCGGCCGCTGCGCGACCGCGTTGGAGAGCTGCTCGAGAGCCTCCGGCGCCAGGGCCGCGACCTCGGCCGCCATCAGCGTGGCTATGGTCGGGGGAGGGGCCGGAGTGGTCGAAGGCGAGAACTTACCGGGCGCGGCCGCCTCCACGAGGGAGCCCGGAACGCCGCCGTTGGTCAACACACCCCGAAGAACCGTGGCCTGCCGCTCGTGGTGCGCGGCGAGGGTGGGGGGTAGCTCCGAGCCAGGGACCGCAGCGGCCAAGGCCGCGAGCGCGCGTGCTTGACGATAGCCCTCGAGCAGCAGCGCCTCGTCGTCGATCGACTTGCGGGGGATGAACGGCACCGGCGGCGCGTCGTCCTCCAACCGAACCGCGCACCCGCCGAGCAGCGTCGCGGCGGCCACCG
>JBIOUP010000270.1:0-2613 GCA_044867305.1 Dermatophilaceae bacterium | reverse complement strand
CTGTTATAGCGGCCGAATAACAGCATCTACTGCCCTCTCGCGGGGGAGGTTGGCCCCGCGGGGGAGGTTGCACCTGCGGGGGAGGGAGCGTCTGGAGCCGGGGCACCGGCATACGAGTGCAGCAGGTAGCGCACGGTGCGGCGGCAGGTGGACTCGTCCCACCGGGCCATCCGCCGCGCGAGGCTGGGCGGCAGGTAGTCGCTGTCCCTCGGGAACGACTCGGTCGCGAAGACGGCGAACCCGACGACGAAGGCGATGATCGACTGCCACAGCGACACGGCGTCCTCTTCGCTCAGCCCGTGCTCCACGAGGTAGGGAAGCCCGCCGGCTTCGTCGGAGTCCACGTGGCGGCCCGCCATCGGCAGCAGGTTCGGATGTGCCATGAGCACGTGCAGGTAGCGCTGGAACACCAGTTCGATGAGCTGCTTCCAGTCCTGCGGGAGCGGTTCGTCGAAGGTCATCTCGGCCCGCACCAAGCCGAGGGCGCCGTCCAGCAGCGCCTGCTTGTTGGGCACGTGGTGGTACAGCGACGCAGCCTCCACCCCCAAGTCCGCGGCGAGCCTGCGCATGGTGAGTGCTTCCATGCCCTCGGCGTCGATGATCGCGAGCGCCCGCGCATAGAGGCGGTCCTTGGTCACCGGCACTTGCTGGGTGCGGGCCCGCCTGGGCATGACCTTCGTCTCCTCCCCGAGCGCTTTCGCCCGCCAGGTGCCATTCTCGACCCCAGAGCCTAACAACGTTAGGTATGCCGTGAGGAGGCGAGGACTCGTGGCTCACAATGCGGTCACGGCCAAGAGCGCACCCCCGAGGACCGGGCCATCAGCCGCTCCGGAACCGACGCAGGCCCGCGAAGCGTGGCGGCCGTTGTATGTGACCGGTGCGGTCGTTGCCCTCCTCGCGGTGGCCGGCCTGGTCGTGGACATCGTTCTGACGACGCTTCCCGGCTGGGGGCCTGAGACGGTCCCTGATACGGCGGCCGCCTGGCTCGTCCAGCTGCGCGAGCAGCCACTGGTCGGGCTGCGCAACCTGGACCTGCTCAACGCGGTGCTCGCCGTCGTCGTGCTGCCGATGTACCTGGCCAGCTATGTCGCGCAACGACGGACGAGCCCGGCGCTCGCCCTCGTCGGAGTCGTGGTCGTTGGGATTGGTGCGGCCCTGTTCGTCGCTGCCAACGCGGCCCTGCCGATGCTCGAGCTGGCTCGCAGCTGTGGCGAAACGTGCACTGCCGCAGAGCGTCTCGCGTTGGAACCGGCTGCTCAGGCTTTGCTGGCCCGCGGTGCCCACGCCAGTTTGGGGGCCCTGCCCGGGTTCCTCGTGAGCGAGCTGGGCACCGCGCTCGTTGCTCTCGCAATGCTGCGCGGAGGCGTCTTCGGCCGGCTCACTGGCTGGCTGGGCCTGCTCGCGGCGGCCGGCCTCACGGCATACACCGTGGCGATAACCCTGGACCCGCACGCGCGCGGACCGGTCATGATCCTGGCCGTGCCCGCCGGGCTGGCCGCGTTGGCCTGGAACGTCCTGGTTGCCCGGACGCTGTGGTCGCGTGGTCGCCTCGACCGAGAGGAGCAGACGGTATGACATCTCCAAGGAACCGGTCAGTCAGGTGGGCTGCTGGGCTCGTCGTGGCCCTGGCCTTGCTGGCCCTGCTCGGCGCTTGTGCCGCCGGCCCGAACCCAGCCTCGACCAGTGGACCGGAGGCGGCTGGCTTCTGGCTGGGCCTGTGGCAAGGGCTCATCTCGCCGATCACCTTCATCGTGTCGCTCTTCAATGACCAGGTGAACATCTACGAGGTCCACAACAACGGCAACTGGTACGACTTCGGGTTCATGCTGGGGGTCTCGATCGTCTTCTCCGGCAGCGGACGCGGCGCCGCCGCCGCCGGCCCCCGGCGCAAGAGGCCCCAGGACGCGGCCTGAGCGCACCGCCTTGGGGGCGGTCGGTGCGGCGCGGAGTCGCTCCTTACGATGAGGCGGTGAGTGAGGCCTCGACTGCCCTTGACCCCGACGAGCAGCTCGCGCTGTTGCGTCGGTTCGAGCCCGAGCTGCGGTTCACCGCAGGGGAGCTGTTCTTCCCCATGTCGGTCGAGGACTACGTCGCGCGCTCGAGTCTCGTTGCGGCAGCGTCGCCTCGAGCGGGCGGCCGCCAAGCCCGTCGGTCGGGCGCGGACGAGCTCGCCGCGCGCGGCATCCTGACCTTGAACGCGCTGGCTCAGCTCGGACGCGAGCACGCGGGCCGCTCGCTGTCCCTCAACCACGTGGAGCGGTCGCTGGACCGCACGGCATACCGCGCGTGGCGCAAGCGGGCCGAGCGAGAGCGGTTCCGCGCGTCAAGCAGGTTTGCGGCGGTCGGGCTGCTCGCTCGGCTCGTGGACATCGTGCTGCGCTTGACCTTGCTGCTGCGCGGGCGCGTCCCCGGGGGCTTCGCGGCAGCGGCGCACCAGTCGTATGCCGCCTCGGCTCGGCATGGGGAGTCGTCCTACTACGGGCACGTCACGCAGGAAGGCGGCTACACCGTTCTGCAGTACTGGTACTGGTACGCGATGAACGACTGGCGCTCGACGTTCGGCGGCGTCAACGACCACGAGGGGGACTGGGAGCAGGTCACCATCTTCCTCGT
>JBIOUP010000269.1:0-3660 GCA_044867305.1 Dermatophilaceae bacterium | reverse complement strand
CACGGCCGGCCTGACCGCCGCCGAAGCGCGCCGTCGTCTCGAGCGCTACGGCCCCAACGAGGTCCCCCAGGCGAAGCCGTCGCCGTGGTGGGCGGCCCTCGCCGCCGAAATGACCCATCGGTTCGCGTTGATGCTCTGGGCGGCCTCGGCGCTGGCCTTCGTCGCCGGTATGCCGCAGCTCGGGGTGGCCATCATCGTGGTCGTTCTCGTCAACGGCCTGTTCGCCTACTTGCAGCAGGAGCGCGCGGAGCGCGCCGCGGCCCGCCTTGGGGCATTGCTGCCCAGCCTGGTCACTGTGCGCCGCGATGGGCGCATCGACTCGGTCGCCGCGACCGACGTCGTACGGGGGGACGTCGTCATCCTCGCAGCAGGAGACCGGGTCCCCGCGGACCTCGAAATCCTGGTGGCGACGGGATGCCGTGTCGATGAGTCCATGCTCACCGGGGAGAGTGAGCCCGTTCCCAAGGCGGCCGGAGATGCCGCAGCTGGCGGCACCTTCCTCGTCACGGGCGAGGCCGAGGGCCTCGTCACGGCTACTGGCTCGACCACGAGGCTTGCCGAGATCGCGGTGCTCACGACCCAGGCCAAGCCACCCCCAAGCCCGCTGACCCTGGAGCTGGATCGGATTGTCCGATGGATCTCGATGCTGTCGGTCGGCGTTGGCCTCGGGTTCTTCGTCGTCTCCTGGCTGGTGGGGACGAGCTGGACCGACGCGTTTCTCTTCGCCATCGGGGTCACCGTTGCCCTCGTGCCAGAGGGCCTGCTACCGACAGTGACGTTGTCCCTCGCCATGAGCGCCCAGCGGATGGCCGCACGAAACGCGTTGGTGCGCAACCTGGAAGCCGTCGAGACGCTCGGTTCGGCGACCTTCATCTGCACGGACAAGACGGGCACGCTCACCCAGAACCGGATGAGCGCAGTGCGCCTGTGGACCCCTGCAGGAACGGTCACCGTGGATGGGCTCGGCTACGAGCCGACGGCTCGGGTCCACGGCTCCGCCGAGGCAGTACTGGCGGGGCGGCGGCTCGCCGCTGTCGGCCGGACCGCTGGTCAGGGAAGCACTGCGGTGCACCACGACCAGTGGGTCGCCGTCGGCGACCCGATGGAGGCAGCGATCGACGCGCTCGCCCGCCGCCTCGGTGAGAGCGACGCGAGCCCCTCGGTCCCGCTTCGGTTTGCCTTCGACGAGGCGCGCAAGCGCGAGTCCGCGCTCACCGGCAAGCAGCTCTGTGTCAAGGGTGCTCCCGAGCACGTGCTCGAGGTGTGCACGGTCTTCGGTCCGGACCAGCAGGACTCAGACTCACGCACCGACCGGGCCAGAGCCCATACGGCCGCCGCGACGGCAGTCGAGCAGCTGGCCTCGAGCGGCCTGCGGGTTTTGGCGGTCGCCGGGCGAGACCTGACCTCGGGTGAGCGCAGCGCACTGCAGGACGGGACGCCCATCGACCCCCTCAGGTTGGAGACCAACCTGCGCCTCTACGGACTCATTGGCCTGCACGACCCGCCCCGCCCGTCCGTGTCGCCGGCGTTGAGTACCGCCCGAGAGGCCGGCATCAAGGTCGCCATGCTCACCGGCGACCACCCCACGACCGCCGCCGCGATTGCCCGGGAGATCGGCCTGGCGGCCGGTCGGGTGACCGTCCTGGAAGGCCACCTCCTTCCGCAGGACCCTCAGGTGCTCGGCGCCATGCTGGACCGCGATGGGGTCGTCGTCAGCCGGGTCACCCCGGAACAGAAGCTCGCTGTCGCCCATGCGCTGCAGTTGCGGGGGCATGTCGTTGCCATGACGGGCGACGGGGTCAACGACGGGCCGGCGCTGGAGAAGGCCGACATCGGGGTCGCCATGGGAGCCAGCGGCACCGACGTGGCGCGGGGCGCGGCCGACCTCGTGCTGCTCGACGACGACTTCGCCACCATCATGGTCGCGGTCGAGCAGGGCCGCGCAGCATACGCGAACGTGCGCCGATTCCTCACCTACCACCTGACCGACAATGTCGCTGAGCTGACCCCCTTTGTCGTCTGGGCGCTGTCCGGCGGGTCGTTCCCGCTCGCCCTCGGGGTGTTGCAGATCCTCTGTCTGGATATCGGCACCGACCTGCTGCCGGCCCTGGCCCTGGGCAATGAGCGCCCCAGCCGCACCGTGATGACGCGTCCACCCGAGCGCCGCCACATCATGGACCGGCTGCTCTTCCTGCGCGCGTTCGGGCTGCTCGGACCGGTGGAGGCGGTTTTCGAGATGGCCGCGTTCATTGCGGTGCTCGCGGCTGCCGGCTGGCGGCCCGCGGGCGCCTTCCCCAGCGCGTCGGTGCTCGCGACGGCTTCCGGAGCGGCCTTTGCCACGGTGGTGCTGGCCCAGATGGCCAACGCTTTCGTATGCCGCAGCGCGAGCCAGGGGCCGTGGGCGCTTGGCTGGACCACCAACCGCCTTCTTCTGGTGGCCGTCGGCATCGAGGCACTCATGCTCGTCGGCTTCCTCTTCATCGGCCCGGTCGCGACGCTCTTGGGGCACGCCCCTCCCCCGCCCATCGGCATACTCATCGCGGCGTTGTCCATCCCTGCGGTGTTCGCCGCGGACACCATCCGCAGGCGTGCGACGGCCCGGCTACGGTGAGATGCCCTCGGCTGCGCACGGCACCCACCGGTGTCGTCGAGAGCACCGCACGAGGATGCACTCGGGATACGAGAAGGGCTATGACGTCTACCCCCTTTGCCGGCCACATGGTCGCGACGTCGTAGCTCTCGGCCGGCTGACCCGCGCGTCCGCTTTGCCCGGGCCTGTCCTACCGTGACGATGGGGCCATGGCAAACCGGACTCAGTCAAGTAGGGCACGAGGCATCGGCCTGGTCACCATCATCCTGGGCGTGTTCTTCCTCGTCGCGGGTGTGGCCACATACGCCGAGGTGAGCAGGGAGCTCGGACAGCAGAAGATCACGGTGTCCAGCGACGCGGCGATGTTCGCCGGGCAACAGGTGACCCAGCCTTGGCAGGCCTGGGCCGAAGCGAACACCATTCAGAAACACGCGAACGAGATCTCGGGCGGGAAGACCTACGCCGAGCTCCCGCAGAACGACCCGAACCGACAGACTGTCATGACTGCCTCCTTCCTTCAGGCCTCGCTGTTCACGTCTGTCGTTGCCTTCGGCGTCGGTGCCTTGGCCGCTGCCGTGGTAGTGGTGTTCATCCTGATCGGGGTGGCCTTGCGCGGTCTCGCTGTCCCCGTTGCCAACGCGAACCTGACGACCGAGGCAGCAGCGACCGGGTAAGTGCCGCCGGCGATCAACACGGCGGCATCGGGAGCCTTGCCGTTGCATCGGTCTGCGAGGTTAGGCGGCGTCGTCGTGCAGGTTGGGGGGGTGGGTGGTGTGGGTGCGGCCGTTGGGGGCGGTCCAGGTGCAGATGCCCTCGGGGGTCATGGTGACCTGCCAGCCGCCGTGGTGTTTGAACCCGTGATGGGTCCGGCATAAGGTCTGCAGGTTGGCTGGCGTCGTTGGGCCGGCTGGGTGGGCGATGACGTGGTCCAGGTCGCACCGCTGCGCGGGGGTGGCGCAGCCGGGGTATCGGCAGGTGCCATCCCGGGCGCGCACCAGCCGCGCTAGCGCGGCCCCGGGCCGGTAGGTGCGCTCATCCAGGTGATCGACCGCGCCGGTGTGCGGGTGGGC
>JBIOUP010000268.1:0-6480 GCA_044867305.1 Dermatophilaceae bacterium | reverse complement strand
AGCGCGGCGACCTGGGCGACCATCCCGCCGACGCCGATGCCCGCTAGGTGCGCCGGCCGGTCGTCAAGCCCGCGGGCCAGCGCCGCGGCGTCGGCTGCGAGATCGCGCAGCGTGTATGCCGGAGCTTGGGGAACACCATGCCCAGGTGATTGGCCATCTGGACCGGGGGGTTCCGTGCTCGGCGCGCGATCCCAGATGCGCCCCGCCCTTGGTCGTGCGGCGCTGGGGTCCCCGACGATCTCGGCGCCGGCGTACTCCGACACGGCCGCCCGGTCAGATCAATCGGGCATCGGGCGTGAGAACAGCCGGTCCATGGTCGCCGCGTCATGGTCGGTCAGGTCGTCGTCGACCGGGCCGGGTGCGACGGGCCGTGTCTCGGCGAGGGTGAGCGCCGAGAACGCATCCGGGTGGTCGAGCGCGGCGACCTGGGCGACCATCCCGCCGACCCCGATGCCCGCCAGGTGCGCCGGCCGGTCGTCGAGCTCGCGGGCCAGCGCAGCGGTGTCGGCGGCGAAGTCGCGCAGGGTGTAGGCCGGAGCCTTGGGATCGAGGTTGGTCGACGCGCCGCTGTCGCGCAGGTCGTACCGCACGCCGTGACGTCGGTGGCGAGCGAGCGCCTGGGAGAGCGCGTCGGGCCAGGAGAGCATGATCGTGTCACCCGCGAGCAGAACGAGCGGCGCCGCCGCGTCACCGAAGTGCTCGATCCCCAGCGTGACACCGTTGGCCTCCGCCGTCGTCGTGTCGAACGTGGGCATGGGAGCCTTTCCTGGCTGGTTGTCGCCTGTCTCGACGCTGCGGTGGCCTTCCCCGCATAGCTGACCGTGTTTGTGACTGCGCGGTCGACCACAACCCATTGGGTCGGGCAAGCACCGATGGCGCTCGGGTGACGTCGCCCAGGACGGTCCGGCTTCCGCGACGGCCCCATGGTTGGCCAGTGGGCGTGAATGTCACTCGTCCCGTCCTTGGACGGATCGGCTTGGAGGCCAGCCCCACGCCGAACGTGCGTTGTTCGGGCCGCACTCACGGACTTCTGGGTAGCACGGTCCGCCAGCCGGCAGTAGAACGGACTAAAATCCGCTGATCATGAGCTCAGCGACGGATGACGCGGCCATCGACCTGGCCGAGGCGGCCCGCGAACTCGGGGTTCACTACCAAACCGCGTACCGCTGGGTGAGAGAGGGCGCCCTGCGGGCGGTCAAGGTGGGCAAGAGCTACCGCGTGGAGCGGGGTGATCTCGACCGGTTCGCACAGCGGCGAGCGACCGGGGTGCCCCCACGGGCGATTCAGGTTCGTGACTGGGGCCACCAGGTGCAGCGGCTGCATGACGCCCTCCGCACCGGGGACGAACGCTCGGCGGGCGAGCTGGTCGACCGGCTCGCCGGCGGGGGGGTCTCGCCGGCCGAGCTGGGCGATGAGTTGCTGGCCCCGGTCCTGCGCCGCATCGGTGAGGACTGGGCCGCCGGCACGACGACCGTCGCCGACGAACACCGGGCGAGCGCCATCTGTCAGGGCCTGCTTGCCCGCCTCCCGGCCCGGCGCACCCGGTTCCGCGGTACGGCCGTGGTGGCCACCCCCGGGGGCGAACACCACGCCCTGCCGGCGCTGATGGCTGCGGTCGCCCTCCGATACGACGGTTGGCGGGTGCACCACCTCTCCACCGACGTGCCTGGCGAGGCGTTGAGGGCGTTCCTGGCCCGAGAGCGGCCCGACCTCCTCGTGCTGTCCATGACGATGCCCGCGACGGGAGCGGCCGGTGCGGCGCGGCGAGCGGCCGAGGCACTGGGAGTCCCCGTCCTGGTGGGCGGAAGCGGACACCGGCTCCAAGATCTTCTGGACAGCGCACGCTTGTTTAGTCGTACTTAGTGCTATCATCTTCCTCGCCGTGATGCGCACGGCTGTCGGAGCACGACTCCGAGCATCGAACCCAAAGGAGACAACATGGCATTGCCCCGCTGGATGGCTACGGCTACGGCCGTAGGAATGCTGGGCCTCGTCGGCGCCGCCTGTGGTGACGACGACAATGGCGAGGCGGTCGAGACGACAGCCGCAGCCACCACCGCTGCCCCGGCGACCATGACCGAGACGAACGCCGTCGCGCCCGCGGCGCCAGGCACGATCGTGGACGTTGCCGCCGGCAACGAAAACTTCGCGACCCTGGTCACCGCCGTGCAGGAGGCGGGGCTGGTGGAAACACTCAGCGGTACGGGACCCTTCACGGTCTTCGCGCCCACCAACGACGCCTTCGCCGCGCTGCCTGCCGGAACGCTCGACTCGTTGCTGACCGAGGAGAACCGGGATCAGCTGGCCTCGGTCCTGACCTACCACGTCGTCCCGACCGAGGCGATGTCCGGTCAACTGACCGACGGCATGGAAGTCACCACTGTGCAGGGGGAGACGCTGAAGATCGGCGTCAGCGACAGCGGGGTGACAGTGACCGACGCCTCCGGTCACACCGTGTCGGTAGTCCAAGCCGACGTCGACGCGAGCAACGGGGTCATCCATGCCATCGACGCCGTCCTGCTGCCCGCCGCCGCCTAACCCTCAGCACTCATGAGAGCCGCCAAGTTGTGGGCACCTCCCGGCCGGGTAAGCGACCGGGCGGTGCCCCGACCGGGCACCGCCCGTTCCTGACCCATCAGCCCAACGCCTCACCGGTGACCGACCTCGCCTACATGCTCAACGCATGAACGACCTCGCGCCCGAGCGGCACCTGGTCTCGGCTCCGCGGCACCGGCACGTCGAGCGTCACAATGGCTGGCGTGATCTACGCCTTCGGTGACTGCGAGATCGATTCTGATCGCTACGACCTGCGACGGGGCGGTGCTCGGGTCCCAGTGGAGCCACAGGTCTTCGATGTGCTCTGCTACCTCGTGGAGCACCACGATCGCGTGGTGACCGAAGGCGAGCTCCTCGACAGCGTATGGCGTTCAGGCTCGGTGGAGGCTGGGCGCCCGTTCGTCATGATCAAGACGGTGCCGGCCAGGAAGCGCTCTGCGGAAACAGCGGGAGTTGGACCCGGATGCTGACGGCGTGAGCTGCGGGTCGAGTACGGCAGCAAGCCGGCACCACGGCTTCGACCCCTGACCTTCGCACCCAAACCTTCCGTCGGGGTTGCTCGCACGCGTGGGTTACCGTGCCGCAGCGTGTTCACGCGTCGTCGGCCAAACCCCGCTTGCGGCTTCGGACGATGAGGGTCGCCGTAGCGGGGGCGACGGGGTTCATCGGGGCAGTCCTCGCTCGGGCGTTGACCCATGCCGGTCACGACATGACCGCGCTGACACGTCATCCTGGCTGCTACGGGGGCGCTGGGCGAGCGGTGTATGCCGACATCGGCGATGCGGACAGCCTGCGCCGAGCGTTGGATGGTCAAGAGGCCGCCTACTATCTGGTGCACTCCTTGGCCGGCAGGGACTTCGCCGTGCGGGATCGGGAGGGTGCAAAGGCCTTCGCCGCCGCCGCCACCGGTGCTGGGTTGAGCCAGGTGGTCTACCTCGGCGGTCTTGGTGCCGATCGGGATGCTCTTTCCGAGCACCTCCGTAGCCGGCGTGAGGTGGAGTCGATCCTGCGGCATGGGGCCCCGACGACCGCCCAGCGGGCCGGTATCGTCATCGGCGACGGGAGCATCAGCTGGGAGATCCTGCGCCAGCTCGTCGAGCGGCTCCCAGTCATGATCACACCGCGCTGGGTGCAGACCAGGACCCAGCCGATCGCACTTGACGACGCCCTGGTTGACCTGGTGGGGGTGCTCGGTCGAGCCGGCACCATCGGCGAGGTCTACGACATCGGCGGACCCGAGGTCCTCACCTACCTTGACATGATGGCGATCGCCAGCCGGGTGATGGGCCGTCACCGGCTCATCGTTGCCGTGCCGCTGCTGTCGCCCCGGCTGTCGTCGCACTGGTTGCGGCTCATCACCGACGTCGACCTGACCATGGCCCGGGCCCTGGTGGACTCACTGTCGAATGAGGTCGTGGTGCGCGACCACCGCCTCGATGAGCTGCTGGGCCACACGCCGATGACGTTCGCCGAGGCCGCGGCCAAGGCCTTGGCGGTCAGAGCGGAGCGTCGGGCGGCCGCGGAGGTCCGCACGCGTCCCTGACTTCCTCGTCCCCGCCACCCAGCCACCGACCGGCGATGGGCCGGCGGCGCGCCGACGACCACGTGTCGTCACCGCCCCGCCGCCCAGCCCAGGGCGCGCTGCCCGCCCGGCGAGCCGTCGATGCCCACGACGACGGTGTGCAGGCCGGCTGCTTCCCCGGTTCCGGTCATGTCGTTGCCTCCTCGGGGATCGCCGGGTGGATCGGCCGGTCCTTGCCGCGCCCACGCCGGCGCCCGTCCTGGAGCCGCTCGAGGTCGAGCTGGCGCCGGCGGACCTTCAGCAGGTCGGTGCGGGTGCAGATGCCCACCAGGCGGCCGTGGCCGTCGACCACCGGGATGTGCTCGACGTGTTCGTCCACCATCAGCTGCAGCGCCAGCTGGGCGGTGTCGGTGGGCCGGACGGTGATCAGGTCGCGATCGGCCCGGTTGCCCAGCCGTTGGTCGTCGACGCACTCGTCGCGCAGGACCTCGCCCCGAGTCACGATCCCCACCAGGCGCCCGTCGTCCATCACCGGGTAGGCGCCGGGCCCGCGCCGGGCGAACCGCTGGCGGGCCTCACCCACCGTCGCGGTGACGGGCAGCGTCTGGACGGTCGTGGTCATCACGTCGGCGACGTGCGCGCTGCTGAACGGGTCGACGCCGTAGTGGCGGCCGATGCGCAGGCCGCGCCGCCGCAGCTTCTCGGTCATGAGGCTGTCCTCGTTGACCGCCGAGTACACGAGGTCGGCCAGGACCGTGGCCAGCATGAGGGGGAGGATGACGTCGTAGTCGCGGGTGAGCTCGAACACGAACACGATGGCGGTGAACGTCGCCTGGGTGGCGGCGCCGAAGGTGGCGGCCATGGCGACGATGGCGAAGGCGCCCAGGGCGACGTCGGGGCCGGGCAGCACGCCGTTCAGGGCGGACCCGAAGACGGTGCCGAACGAGGCGCTGATCAACAGGATGGGCGCGAGCGTGCCGCCCGACGTGCCCGAGCCGAGGGCGAGCCACCAGGCCAGCAGCTTCCCGATGGCCAGGGCGGCCACCGTGCCCACGGCCAGGCGGCTGTTGAGGACGTCGTCGATGGCGTCGTAGCCGACGCCCAGGGCTCGGGGCACGAACAGGCCGACGGTGGCGAACCCGATGGCACCAATGACCGGGTGCCAGAAGGGGCCCACGGGCAACCGGCGGTAGAGGTCCTCCACGAGGAACAGGCCCCGGCTGATGACGATTGCCAGCACGCCGCAGGCCAGCCCGAGCAGCACGAAGGCGGGCAGCACGTCGAGGCCGGCGTAGTCATGGACGGGAACGTGGAACAACGGGCCCTGGCCGAACAGCACCGAGTGCATACCACCGGCGACGGACGTGGCCACGACGAGGGGCACGAAGGCGCGCACCGAGAACTCGAACAGCAGCAGCTCGATGGCGAGGACGACGGCCGCCAGCGGGGCGCCGAAGGTGGCCGACATGCCCGCCGCCGCGCCCGCGGCCAGCAGGATCTTGCGCTCCGACGGCGTGACGGGGAGGACCTGGCCCAGCAGCGACCCCAGGGAGCCGCCGGTCACGATGATCGGTCCCTCGGCCCCGAACGGCGCGCCGGTGCCGATGGCGATGGCGGCCGACACGGGCTTGGCGACGGCCGTGCGGGGCGAGACCTTGCTCTGCTTGGTGAGCACCGCCTCCATGGCCTCGGGGATGCCGTGACCCCGGATCACGGGCGCCCACAGGGCCAGGAGGCTGATGAGCAACGCGCCCGTCGTGGCGGCCACGAACAGCGGCCAGCCGGGATCGAGCTCGGCCAGGGAGCGGGCCGAGGTCGAGAGCTCGTGGAACAGGGCGAGGTTGGTGAGCAGGGTGATGAGGTGCACGAGCACCCAGGCGGCCCCGCCGCCGGCGAACCCGAGAAGCGCGCCGAGCGAGGCCAGCAGGACCAGCCGTCGGGTCGGCGTGCGCACGATCATCGCTAGACGATACTATCGTGAAGCGATACTCAACGGGGAGTGTCAGACGTCTGGGCGCGATTCACGCCACATGTGGCGGGATTCGCGCCCAGACGTCGTCACGGGTCGATCAGGACGCCGGGGTTGAGAAGGCCGCCGGGGTCGACGGCCCGCTTGGCCGCGGCGAGGGCGTCGGCGAACAGGGCGGGCCGCTGGCGGTCGTACTGGGGGCGGTGCATGCGGCCGACGGCGTGGTGGTGGGAGATCGTGCCGCCAGCCGCGAGCACGGCTTCGCTGGCGGCCGCCTTGACCTCGGCCCACTGGGACAGCTCGGAGCCGACCGGGCCCATCCCGAACCACGTGTAGTAGGGCGCTGGACCGTCCGGGTACACGTGCGTGAACCGGCACGACAGCTCGGCCGTCGACCCGAACACCTCGCCCAGCGCGGCGCCGACCCGCTCGC
>JBIOUP010000267.1:0-3866 GCA_044867305.1 Dermatophilaceae bacterium | reverse complement strand
CTGCGACAAAGCGAGGAACCACGCCTCGTCCCAGAGCAGGTCGAACGGGTAATGGGGCTCGGGGTAGTGCAGCCCGTCGTAGAACCACAGCTGGTTCTCCTCAAAACCTGCCCGTTCGTCATCGTCGGTGCTGAACTGGTAGTGGTAGGGGAACAGCTTCTCCCATCCCTCGGTGCCGGGGATGTCGGGCACCTCGTGCGGGCTGAGAAACTTCGGGCCGATGTCGGCAGATGCTGCCACGAGTTGTCTCCTGGTCTTGCCCTAGAGCACAAACCACCGCGGTTCGTCGAATCGCTCGGTCGTGCGCAGGATTCGGCTGCTGTAGTTCGTCACGTACTGGCTCTTCAGGACGTGAGTCAGTTGGCGGTACGACGCGTTGTCGAAGAGAGCCCCGATATCGACGGGGTCCTTGAAGGTGAGCTCCAGCATGATCTCGCTGTGTCCGCCGATGAGAACGTCCCAGGCACCGGTCAGCTCCAGATAGCCGAGGCTTTCGAGCATGGGCATGTGTTCGCCGACGACGAACTTGGCATACTCGACCCGCTTGCCCGGCAGGATGTCCCAGTGCTGGTTGTACTTCCAGACCCCTCTTTGGATCTGGTACGTGCCGCGCTTGACCCGTCCGGTCGAGCGCATGATCTTGGCGCGATAGCCGACGACAATGTCTTTCACGTCGTCGACGACGTGGTTGTACTCCTCAGTCGACATGATGCGGAAAAGGTCTTCCAAGGAGTTGGCCCGCTTGACCGAGATGATCGATGGCCCGAGGCCGACTTCGACGTAGAATCCGCCGACCGACTCCAGACCCATCGCATTGCACTTCGGGATGAACGTGCGCTTGACGAAGTCCGAGTACTCGTCGACCCGGTCGGCAGGCACATCCCATTCCGTTTGCATAAGGATCTGCATCGGCGATCCCCTTTGCCCACAACGACATTGCCTTTGGCATGGAGCACGGCGACCCGCCTTCCGGCCTCACTGTCGCCGTCGCGCATGAGTGTAGGTTCGCGCCTGTGCCCGGGCTCACGGAAGTGGCTTGGATCACGTTGTGAGCCGACCGGACTAGATCGTGGTATGCCGGTCGGCCTATTCGGTGAGCCGCTGCAGGATCAGCTCGCGCACCCTCGCTGCGTCGGCCTGCCCTTTCATGGTCCGCATCACCTGACCGATCAAGGCCCCGGCGGCCTGCACCTTGCCGCCACGGACTTTCTCGGCGATGTCGGGGTGCGCGGCGATGGCGGCCTCGACTGCCGACTCCAGCGCGCTGTCGTCGTGCACGAGAACCAGCCCTCGAGCGTCGGCAACCTGGGCCGGCATACCCTCACCGTCGAGCACGCCCTCGAGGACTTGGCGCGCCAGGACGTCGTTGAGCCGCCCCTCGCGCACAAGCGCGTCGAGCTCGGCGATGTCCTTCGGAGTCACCCCGACCTCGGCCAGGTCGCGGCCCTGCAGGTTCGCTCGCCTGGCCGGCTCGCCGGACCACCACTTGCGGGCGGCGGCGGGTGGCGCGCCCTCGGCGACGGTCGCCTCGATGAGCTCGACGGCGCCGGCGTTGACCACGTCGCGCATCTCCAGGTCGGAGAACCCCCACTCGTCCTGCAGGCGGCGCCGACGCCGGCCGGGTGGCTCGGGGAGGGTCGCCTCGAGCGCTTCCACCTGCGCCGGTGTCGGTGCGATAGGGACGAGGTCGGGCTCGGGGAAGTAGCGGTAGTCCTCGGCGTCGGACTTCACCCGCCCGGAGGTCGTCACGCCGGTGTCCTCGTGCCAGTGGCGGGTCTCCTGCAGCACCGCGCAGCCTTGGGAGAGCAGGGCGCCCTGCCGCTGCATCTCGTACCGGACGGCGCGCTCCACCGAGCGCAGCGAGTTGACGTTCTTGGTCTCGGTGCGCGTGCCGAGCGGGACCGAGTCCTGCGCGGCGCCGGAGGCGGCCCGTGGCCGTAGCGACACGTTGGCGTCGCAGCGCAGCGAGCCCTGCTCCATCTTGACGTCGGAGACGTCCAGGGCGCGCAGCAGCTCGCGCAGCGCGGCCACGTAGGCGCGCGCCACTTCGGGGGCGTGCTCCCCTGCCCCGGTCATCGGCTTGGTGACGATCTCGATGAGCGGTATGCCGGCCCGGTTGTAGTCCACGAGCGAGTAGTCCGCGCCGTGGATGCGTCCGGTGGCACCACCGACGTGCAACGACTTGCCGGTGTCCTCCTCCATGTGGGCGCGTTCGATGTGGACCCGGTAGGTCGTGCCGTCCGCGAGGTCGACGTCCAGCCAGCCGTCGTAGGCGATGGGCTCGTCGTACTGGCTGGTCTGGAAGTTCTTGGGCATGTCGGGGTAGAAGTAGTTCTTGCGTGCGAACCGGCACCACGGCGCGATCTGGCAGTGCAGCGCCAGACCGATCCGGATGGCCGACTCGACGCCCATCTCGTTGACGACCGGGAGCGAGCCGGGCAGGCCGAGGCACACCGGGCATACCTGAGTGTTCGGGTCGGCACCGAAGGTCGTCGCGCAACCGCAGAACATCTTGGTGCGGGTGCCCAGCTCGACGTGCACTTCGAGCCCGAGCACCGGGTCGTACTGGGCAACAGTCCGGTCGTAGGCGAGCAGCTCGTCCGCCATCTCAGGCCTGCTTTCCGGCCAGCTCGGCGGGCTCGGGCAACGCCGGTGCCTGCTCGAGCAGCGGCCCGCCCCAACGCTGCCAGAGAGCGCGCTCCAGAGCGGAGCCGACGGCATACAGGCGCTGGTCCTGCATCGTCGGCGCCAGCACCTGCAAGCCGGTGGGCAGCCCGTCCTCGGCGGCCAGCCCGCTCGGCACCGAAATCCCGGGGATGCCGGCCAGGTTGGCCGGGATCGTCGCGACGTCGTTGAGGTACATGGCGAGCGGGTCCTCGAGCTTCTCCCCGATGCGGAAGGCCGTGGTCGGCGCGGTCGGGCTCACGAGCACATCGGCTTTCTCGAAAGCGCTCTCGAAGTCGCCCGCGATGAGCCGGCGCACCTTCTGCGCCTGCCCGTAGTACGCGTCGTAGTAGCCGGACGACAGGGCGTAGGTGCCCAGGATGATGCGGCGCTTGACCTCGTCGCCGAAGCCGGCGTCGCGAGTTGCCGCCATGACCTGTTCTGCGGTCGGGTCAGCGACGCCCTCCGGCAGCACGCGCAGCCCGTAGCGCATCGCGTCGAACTTCGCGAGGTTGGACGATGCCTCGCTGGGCAGGATGAGGTAGTAGGCCGCCAGGGCGAACCGGAAGCTGGGACAGTCCACTTCGACAACATCCGCGCCGGCCTCGACGAGCACGGCGACCGCCTCGTCGAAGCGCTGCTGCACGCCCGCCTGGTACCCCTCACCGGTCAGCTGGCGAACCACGCCGACCCGCATCCCGGAGACGTCGGCTCGGCGGGCGGCCGCGACGACGTCCGGCACCGGGGCGTCGATCGAGGTCGAGTCACGGGGGTCGTGCCCGCCGATCACCGCATGCAGCAGGGCCGCGTCCAAGACACTACGGGCGCACGGGCCGGCCTGGTCGAGGCTGGAGGCCAGCGCGACCAGACCGTAGCGGGATACCCCGCCGTAGGTGGGTTTGGTGCCGACCGTGCCAGTGACCGCAGCGGGCTGGCGGATCGACCCGCCGGTATCGGTGCCGATGGCCAGCGGTACCTGGAAGGAGGCGACGGCTGAGGACGACCCGCCGCCCGAGCCGCCCGGGATGCGGTCGAGATCCCAGGGGTTGCGGCTGGGACCGTATGCCGAGTGCTCGGTCGAGGAGCCCATCGCGAACTCGTCCATGTTGGTCTTGCCGAGGATCGGCAGGCCGGCCTGACGCAGCCTGCCGACGACCGTCGCGTCGTAGGGCGGCATCCACCCGGCGAGGATTCTGCTGCCG
>JBIOUP010000266.1:0-9184 GCA_044867305.1 Dermatophilaceae bacterium | reverse complement strand
GGACCGGGCGTGGATCTTGTCGTCGACCAGGTGGTGCAGCTTGAGGATGTACATGTAGCCAACCGCGACCGGGTCGGGGAACGGCTCCCCGGAGCGCCCGTCGTACAGCCGGGCCTTGCCGGTGCCGTCGACCAGATGTGCGCCGTCTCGGGTCGGTCGGGCCGCCTCGAGCAGACCGGTGATGACGTCCTCGTGCGCCCCATCGAAGACCGGGCTCGCCACCCGGGTGCCGGCCGGCGCGTCGTGGTTCTCGTCCGGGATGGCGCGGGCCCACTCAGGGCTGCCGTCGATCTGCCAGCCACGGGATGCGGCCCATCCCAGGTGCAGCTCGAGAATCTGGCCGATGTTCATCCGGCCGGGGACACCCAACGGGTTGAGGACGACGTCGACGGGAGTGCCGTCCTCGAGGAAGGGCATGTCCTCGATCGGCATGATCTTGGAGATGACCCCCTTGTTGCCATGCCGGCCGGCGAGCTTGTCACCGTCGGTGATCTTGCGCTTGTTCGCGACATAGACCCGGACCAGCTGGTTCACGCCGGGAGGAAGGTCGTCGCCGTCGTCCTTGTCGAAGACCTTCACCCCGATGACGGTTCCGGTCTCGCCGTGCGGAACCTTCAGGGAGGTGTCCCGGACCTCGCGGGCCTTCTCGCCGAAGATGGCGCGAAGCAGGCGTTCCTCCGGGGTGAGCTCGGTCTCCCCCTTGGGGGTGACCTTGCCGACGAGCAGGTCGCCGTCGCGGACCTCGGCGCCGATGCGGATGATGCCGCGTTCGTCGAGATCGGCGAGCACCTCGTCCGAGACGTTCGGGATGTCGCGGGTGATCTCCTCGGGGCCCAACTTGGTGTCCCGGGCATCGACCTCGTGCTCTTCGATGTGGATCGAGGACAGGACGTCGTCCTGGACCAGGCGCTGGGACAGGATGATGGCGTCCTCGTAGTTGTGCCCCTCCCACGGCATGAACGCCACGAGCAGGTTGCGCCCGAGGGCCATCTCGCCGCCGTCCGTCGCCGGGCCGTCGGCGATGACCGCACCCTTCTCGATCCGGTCACCCTCATCGACGAGGACGACCTGGTTGTAGCAGTTGCCCTGGTTGGAGCGGTCGAACTTGGCGATCCGGTAGGTGCGATACCCCCCGTCGTCCTGCGCGACCGTGACCAGGTCGGCGCTCACCTCGGTCACCACGCCGGATGCCTCCGCGATGACGACATCGCCGGAGTCGATCGCGGCGCGGTACTCCATGCCGGTGCCGACCAGCGGCGCCTCGGACTTGACCAGGGGGACGGCCTGGCGCTGCATGTTCGAGCCCATGAGCGCCCGGTTGGCGTCGTCGTGCTCGAGGAAGGGGATCAACGCGGTGGCCGCCGAGACCATCTGGCGCGGCGAGACGTCCATGTAGTCCACGTCGCCACCGGGGACGTACTCGAGCTCGCCGCCCTTCGTGCGGACCAGGACCCGCTCTTCGGCGAACGTGCCGTCCGGGTTCAGCACCGCGTTGGCCTGGGCCTTGACGTACAGGTCCTCCTCGTCGGCCGAGAGGTAATGCACCTCGTCGGTGACCTTGCCGGCCACGACCTTTCGGTACGGGGTCTCGACGAACCCGAAGGCGTTGATGCGCCCGAACGAGGCGAGCGACCCGATCAGCCCGATGTTGGGACCTTCGGGCGTCTCGATGGGGCACATCCGCCCGTAGTGCGAGGAGTGGACGTCGCGGACCTCCATGCCGGCGCGGTCCCGGGAAAGCCCTCCAGGGCCGAGCGCGGACAGGCGGCGCTTGTGCGTCAGGCCGGCGAGGGGGTTGTTCTGGTCCATGAACTGGGAGAGCTGGCTGGTGCCGAAGAACTCCCGGATCGAGGCCACGACCGGGCGGATGTTGATGAGCGTCTGCGGCGTGATCGCCTCGACATCCTGGGTCGTCATCCGCTCGCGCACGACCCGCTCCATCCGCGACAGGCCGGTGCGGACCTGGTTCTGGATCAGCTCACCGACACTGCGCAGGCGCCGGTTGCCGAAGTGGTCGATGTCGTCGGTCTCTATCGGAAGCTCGACATCGACGCCGTCGCGGCGCCCGGAGACGAAGGCCTCGCCGGCATGAAGGGCGACGAGGTATCTGATCGTGGCGGCGATGTCGTCAATGGACAGCGTCGAGGCGCTCAGCGCCGACTCGACCCCGAGCTTCTTGTTGAGCTTGTACCGGCCGACCTTGGCCAGGTCATAGCGCTTGGGGTTGAAGTAGAGGTTGTCGAGCAGGGTCTGGGCAGCCTCCTTGGTGGGCGGCTCGCCTGGGCGCAGCTTGCGGTAGATGTCCAGCAGAGCGTCGTCCTGGCCCTGGGTGTGGTCCTTCTCCAGGGTGACCCGCATCGACTCGTAACCGCCGAACGCTTCGAGGATCTGGTCGTTGCTCCAACCGAGCGCCTTGAGCAGCACGGTCACCGACTGCTTGCGCTTGCGGTCGACGCGCACGCCGATCATGTCTCGCTTGTCGATCTCGAACTCCAGCCAGGCGCCCCGGCTCGGGATGATCCGTGCGGTAAAGATGTCCTTGTCGGATGTCTTGTCAGGCGTGCGCTCGAAGTAGGCGCCGGGGCTACGGACCAGCTGCGACACCACAACACGCTCGGTGCCGTTGATCATGAACGTCCCCCGCTCGGTCATCAAGGGGAAGTCACCCATGAAGACCGTCTGGCTCTTGATCTCACCGGTATTGGTGTTCATGAACTCCGCCGTCACGAACAGCGGGGCGTCGTAGGTCTGGTCGCGCTCCTTGCACGATTCGATGGACTTGCGGGTCTCCTCGAAGCGGTGGTCGCGGAAGGAGAGCGACATCGACCCGGAGAAGTCCTCGATCGGAGAGATCTCCTCGAAGATCTCCTCCAGGCCGGAGCGGTCGGGGACGTCGGTGCGGCCGGCGTCCACGGCGTCGGCCACGCGGGCCTGCCACCGCTCGTTGCCGAGGAGCCAGTCGAAGCTTTCAGTCTGCAGGGCCAGCAAGTCCGGCACTTCAAGGGGTTCGTGGATCTTGGCGAAGGACAGACGACCCGCAGCCGTCCGTGCCGAAATCTGGTTCTGGGACGCGTTGCGCGAGGCAGCCAACGGGGGTCCTTCCACGGGCGTGCTATTGGTGGTTGTCACACCGCGTCACGCGAAGAAACCCGATCCAGCGACGGGCACGGCGACGTATCAGCACGAAGCGCTCGAGGAAAGGATCGGGAAGGGGGACGTGAGCAGCGCAAAGGTCGAGATTACCTTACGAAGGCATGCTTGTCCAATCGAGTCCAGCCGCAAGGCATGCGCAACCGGCGCGACGCTCATCACACACTCGCTCGATGCTTGAAGGATGACGGCTCTAGGGCGCCGCGTCAAGGTATGCCGCCCGCATCCCTCGACCGTGTCTGCCCGCCGCGAGCCTGGGCAGGCGGTCTCATGCCTGGGATCGCGCGATGAAAGCAGCTGGATTGCAGGGCTGGCAACGCTCCAGTGTGGCAGCCGCTCCTGCTGGAACTGGCCGGCTAGCTGCCCGCCCCGGCTGCCGATTGACACTGCTGCCAGGCGACGACTCCCCCGCGTAGGGACGCGATGCGCGCATAGCCGGCGCGCCGCCCAAGGCGTGCGGCCTGCTCCGAGCGGCTGCCCGTGGAGCAGAACACGACCACCGGGCGGGCCGGATCGGCTAGCTCGGGGCGCGAGAAGGCCGTTCCAGTGCGGAACTGCTCCAGAGGGATGGAGACCGACCCCGGAATGCTCGCCCACGTGCGTTCGGTCTCATCGCGGACATCGAGCAGGACCGCGCCAGAGTTGCTCAGGTGGGCCGCCAGATCGCCGGGCTCCAGCTGCGTCACCGGCTGCGCGTCGTCGGGGTGGCCTGCGGGCGCCGCGGTTTCGGACGCTCGGGGAGGCTTGCCGCGCCGGCTTCGCGGCGCACCCTCACCGCACGTGGGACAGCGTGGGTCCGCCCGGACCGCCACGGTGTCCCACGTCTGGCGCAGCGCGTCGTGCAGCAGCAGCCGCCCGACGAGGGATTCGCCGACGCCGAGCAGGATCTTGAGCGCCTCCGTGGCCTGGACCGCGCCGATCGCCGCGCACACCGGCCCGAGGACGCCCGCCTCCGCGCATGAGGGCGGCGGGACTGGGCCGGAGCGTTCGGGGAACACGCATCGGTAGCAGGGCCCCTGACCGGCCCACCACACCGAGGCCTGCCCCTCGAAGCCGAGCACGCCACCCCACACATGCGCCAGGCCGAGCACGACGCAGGCGTCGTTCACGGCGTAGCGCGTCCTCAGGTTGTCGGAGCCGTCGACGACGACGTCGTAGCCACCGAGGATTTCCAGGGCGTTGTCTGCTCTCAGCCGCTCGGAGTGCTCGATCACGGTTATCGCCGGGTTGGTCCGGGCGAGCGAGTCGGCCGCAGATCGAGTCTTGAGCCGGCCGACCGCATCGGCGGGATGAACGAGCTGGCGGTGCAGGTTCGCGACCTCGACGAGGTCGTCGTCGACGACGCCCAACGTGCCCACCCCTGCGGCCGCGAGGTAGAGCAGGGCCGGGGACCCCAGGCCCCCCGCCCCGACGACGACGACACGCGAGTGCCAAAGGCGAGCCTGGCCCGGCATCCCGACGTGCGGCAGCGCAAGCTGACGCGCGTAACGGGCGACCTCAGGGGGGTCCTGGCCCGGGCTCACCTTCGGGGCTCACTTGAGCGAGACGGTTGCTCCTGCGCCCTCGAGCTGTTCCTTGGCCTTGTCGGCGGCGGCCTTGTCGACCTTCTCCAGGACCGACTTCGGAGCCCCGTCGACGAGGTCCTTGGCCTCCTTGAGGCCGAGGCTGGTGAGCGTGCGGACCTCCTTGATCACCTGGATCTTCTTCTCGCCTGCGGCCTCGAGGATGACGTCGAACTCGTCCTTCTCCTCCTCGGCCGGTGTCTCGGCTCCTCCGCCGGCCGGGGCAGCCGCTGCGGCGACGGCAACCGGTGCGGCGGCGGTGACCCCGAAGGTCTCCTCGAACTTGCTCACGAACTCAGAGAGCTCGAGGAGGGTCATCTCCTTGAACGCGTCGAGCAGTTCGTCAGTGCTGAGCTTGGCCATGGGGCTTCCTTTCTCCTATGTCTTGGGGTTCCCGTATGCCGGGTCGTGCGCGGGTTGGTCAGCTGGTCAGGTCTCGTCGGTGGACGCGGCAGTGTCGGTGCTGTCCTGGAGCTCGGTGCTGTCCTGGACCTCGGTGCGGTCCTGGACCTCGGTGCGGTCCTGGATGACCGGCGCCGTCGGTGCGGAGTCCTGCGGCCCCTCGGCGTCGACCATGGCGCGCAATGCCTCGATGACCCGCGCGGCCTGGGACAGCGGCGCCGCGAACAGGTAGACGGCCTTGGTGAGCGAGGCGTTCATGGCGCCGGCGAGCTTGGCGAGCAGGACGTCGCGTGACTCCAGGTCCGCCAGCCGTCGGACCTCGTCAGCCGAGAGTGATTTGCCGTCCAGGACGCCGCCCTTGATGACGAGCACCGGATTGGCTCTGGCGAAGTCGCGCAGCCCCTTCGCGGCCTCAACCGGGTCACCGGTGACGAACGCGATGGCCGAGGGGCCCACCAGCTGACCCTCGAAGGCAGTGACGCCGGCTTGCCTCGCGGCGCGCTCGGTGAGGGTGTTCTTCACCACGGCATACGTCGCGTGCTCGCGCAGCGAGCTGCGCAGCGCGGTGAGCTGCCTGACGGTCAGGCCGCGGTACTCGGTGAGCACCGCCGCGTTGGAGCTGCGGAAGTGGTCGGCAAGCTCGGCGATGGTGGCTGACTTCTCAGCGGTGGCCATCCAGCCTCTCCTTCGGGCTCGGGGTAGCGCGGTCCCGGCAGACCCACACGAAAAGGCCCCGGCGCGAGGCGCACGGGGCATTCGGTGGTTCCACCGCGGATCGGCCGGCTGGCCGGCATACCGTCTGCGTTCGTGGCCTGCGCAGGTCGCCCGCTCGCGCGAACCTTCGGTCTGAGCCTGCCTGGTTGGGCAAGTCAGACGACCGGCGGTCATTGGTCGGCCCTCAGGGTATGTGCTGAGGGCCGGCACGGTCAAAACACCGGGGTCGCCGACACCCCCTGGTGTCGATAGGAGGGTTTCCGGGATGAATCACACCGGTTTCCCTCCTATCGAGCTGCTCGACGCGCGGCCAGACCGGTCAGGCGCTCTCGTCCTCGACGAGCAGGTCGCGGCTGCGGTTGTGGTCCATGGGGATGCCCGGGCCCATGGACGTCGTGATGGTCGCCTTGGTCAGATAGCGCCCCTTGGACGCTGCGGGCTTGAGCCGCAGAACCTCGTCGAGGGCCGCGGCGTAGTTCTCGACAAGTGACTTCTCGTCGAAGGACACCTTGCCGATGATGAAGTGCAGGTTCGCGTGCTTGTCGACCCGGAACTCGATCTTGCCGCCCTTGATGTCGGTGACCGCCTTGGCCACGTCCATCGTCACCGTCCCGGTCTTGGGGTTGGGCATGAGACCGCGCGGACCGAGGATCTTGCCGAGCCGGCCGACCTTCCCCATCAGGTCAGGCGTCGCGACCACGGCGTCGAAGTCGAGCCAGCCGCCGGTGATCCGCTCGATCAGCTCGTCGGAGCCGACGTAGTCCGCGCCTGCCTCACGAGCCGCTTGCGCCTTGTCGCCGCTGGCGAAGACCAGGACCCGGGCGGTCTTGCCGGTGCCGTGCGGCAAGTTGACGGTGCCGCGCACCATCTGGTCTGCCTTGCGCGGGTCGACGCCGAGCCGCAACGCGACCTCAACCGTCGCGTCGAACTTCGTCGCAGAGGTCTCCTGCGCGAGGCGAACGGCCTGCAATGGTGGGTAGAGCCGTCCCGGCTGGATCTTCTCCTGAGCGGCTCGGTAGGCCTTGCTGTGCTTCATGTCTGCTCTCCTCGGTGTTGCTTGTGTGCAGTTGTGGTCCACGGGCCAGCACGGGCCCTCCCACGACACGAAGGCGAAGGCTTCGTGTCCAACTAGCTCCTAAGTCTCCCAGCGGGTCTTCGGGGGAGCTCCCCCTGGGTCAGTAGCCCTCGGTTGTGACGCCCATCGAGCGAGCCGTGCCGGCGATGATCTTGGCGGCGGCGTCGATGTCGTTGGCGTTGAGGTCCTCCAGCTTCTGCTGGGCGATCTCGCGGACTTGGTCGGCGGACAGCTTGGCGACCTTGGTGCGGTGCGGCTCGTTGGAACCCTTGGCCACGCCCGCGGCCTTCTTGATCAGCTCGGCGGCCGGCGGGGTCTTGGTGACAAACGTGAACGAGCGGTCCTCGTAGACGGTGATCTCCACGGGGATGACGTTGCCGCGCTGGGCCTCGGTCGCGGCGTTGTACGCCTTGACGAACTCCATGATGTTCACCCCGTGCTGGCCCAGCGCCGGCCCGACCGGTGGTGCTGGGGTGGCCTGGGCGGCCTGGATCTGCAGCTTGATGAAGCCGGCGACCTTCTTCTTCTTGGGTGGCATTCTCGGTTGGTCCCTTTGGCTGTTGGTGAGTCGAGGATCGGGTCGTGGCTGGGTCAGATCTTGGCGACCTGGGTGAAGGACAGCTCCACGGGAGTCTCGCGGCCGAAGATCGACACGAGGACCTTGAGCTTCTGGGTGTCGGTGTTGATCTCGGAGATCGTCGCCGGCAAGGTCTCGAACGGGCCCTCCATGACGGTGACCGACTCGCCGACCTCGAAGTCGAGAACCCGCACCTCCTTGGCCTTGCCGGCGCCGGCCCCGCCTGCGGCCGCGCTGCTCGCCGGAGTCGCCGCCTGCAGCTGTGGTGCGAGCATCATGTGGACCTCGTCGAGGCTCAGCGGGATCGGCTGGTGGGCATTGCCGACGAAGCCGGTCACTCCAGGTGTATGCCGGACCGCTCCCCATGACTCATCGGTCAGGTCCATGCGCACGAGGACATAGCCGGGCATCCGAACTCGCCGGACCTGCTTCTTCTGGCCGTTCTTGATCTCGGTCACGTCTTCCATGGGGACCTGGATCTCGAAGATGTAGTCCTCCATGTTGAGCGAGACGATGCGGGTCTCCAGGTTGGCCTTGACGCGGTTCTCGTACCCGGCATACGAGTGCACGACGTACCACTCGCCAGGTTGGGAACGCAGCTTCTTCTTGAACTCGGCTACTTCATCGACCGGTGCGTCTTCCTCCACCGGCGCGGATGCCGCCAGGGGCTCGGCCTCAGGCGCAGCCTCGAGCACGTCGCTGTCGGCCGCGAAGGCGTCCTCGCCCTCGGGCGTGGAGTCGTCGAGCTTCGTGTCGGCGTCCAGGACGCCGTCGTGCTCGGTCACGCTGCGGACCTACTTTCTTTGCTCGGGCTTTCTTTGCTCGGGCTTTCTCTGCTCGGTGGGCCAGCACCCATGAGTGCCGCCTGGTTGTCGGGTCTGCGTCACGATTGTCCGCGCGGCCGGCTCATCCGGCAAAGACGAACAGGACCAGCCGATGGAACACGAAGTCCAGCCCCGCCACGATCGCCATGATGGCCAGCACGAACAGGATGACCACCACTGTGTAGTTGAGCAGCTCGGAACCGGTCGGCCGCACGACCTTGCGCAGCTCGTCGAGGATCTGGCGGACGAACAGCGAGATCCTGCGGACCAGGCGGGTGAGCGGGTTGCCCTGGCCGCCACGGGTGCGGGTTGGGCGACGCTCGGACTTGGCCGCGCTGGTCTCGGACACCGGCTGCTCTCCTTTCGTTCTTCTTGTTCCCTCGAAGGCTTGCCACGACGTCGGATGAGCGACGCACCACGCAGGGCAAGAGGGACTCGAACCCCCAACCGCCGGTTTTGGAGACCGGTGCTCTGCCAGTTGAGCTATTGCCCTTCGCCGGGTCGCTGGGGACGGGCCGGCGCGGTCACCGTGGCAGACATGAGGGCGTGCACAATCATGGGCGCCGTCGGCTACCGAGGGATCAGCATACGGGACGGCCACGCGCAGCGACGAACCGGAGCCTTCGGCCGATTACCCCCTGCCTCACGTCCGCCGCACCTGCCACTATGGCAACATGAGCGGCAGCAACATTCCTGCGCCACCGCGACAGCGGCTGCGGTGGAAGTCGGCCGCCAAGTACGTCCTCGCCTTCGCGGGTGTGGCCCTGCTCCTCTGGGCGATTTGGAGTCCCGACAACCGGGTCCAGTGGGTGCTGACGGGCATCCTGTTCCTCGCCACGTGGGGCGTCTGGCTCGCCATCGACCACGACGAGCGGCCTGA
>JBIOUP010000265.1:0-10186 GCA_044867305.1 Dermatophilaceae bacterium | reverse complement strand
CGTCGTCGTGCGGATGCTCGCCTCGTGCCGGCTGCTGCGCTGGTCGGCCGGCGGGATCGTCGCCGTCGCCGACCCGACGACCGCGTGGCGGATGTCCTGGGCTTGGAGGGTGCATACCACCGTCATTTCCGGCGGCTTGCTCACCTCGAAGTCGATGCTCACCGTCCGCGCGTCCACGACATCGAAGCCTAGGGTCTGCGCCGTGACCCGCTGGTCCGCCACCGAGTACTCCCGGTAGCCGAGCCATCCCGCGAACGCCAGCGTGAAGGCGATGCCGAGCGCCCACCACTTGCCGGTGCCCTTCGCGGGCCTGGGCAGCGCCATGACCGCCGACCTCTTCCGGTGGTGGGATGATGGTCCACGGTAGCCAACCGAGCGACAACCGAGCGACGACCTAGCGACGACAAGGACGAGAGGAAGGTATGCCGTCGACGCACGAGGGGTACCGCCTGTTGGCGGTGCACGCGCACCCGGACGACGAGTCGAGCAAAGGGGCGGCGACGACCGCGAAGTATGTCGACGCGGGAGCCCGCGTGCTCATCGTGACGTGCACGGGCGGGGAACGCGGTGACATCCTCAACGAGAAGCTTCGCGACGACCCGCACATCCAGCGCGACATCGCGCAGGTGCGCCGCGACGAGATGAAAGCGGCGATCGCGGCTTTGGGATGCGAGCACGTCTGGCTGGGGTTCGTCGACTCCGGGTTGCCTGAGGGCGATCCGCTGCCGCCGCTGCCCGATGGCTGCTTCGCCCTGGAGCCGATCGACGTCCCCACCGAGGCCTTGGTCCGGGTGATCCGCGAGTTCCGCCCGCACGTCGTCACGACCTACGACGAGAAGGGCAGCTACCCCCACCCCGACCACATCATGACCCACACCGTGTCCATGGCGGCGTTCGAGGCGGCCGGGCGCGCGACGGCATACCCGCATGCGGGAGCGGTGTGGCAGCCGCTGAAGCTGTACTACGGGCACGGGCACACGCAGGACCAGCGCCAGGCTTTTCACGACGCGCTGCTCGCGGAGGGGATGGAGTCGCCCTACACGCCATGGGTGACCGGTGCCAGGAAGGGCATGCGCCGCAAGATCACGACGAAGGTCCCAACCGCGGACTACTTCGCTGCGCGGGACGAGGCGCTCATGGCGCACACGACCCAGGTCGACCCGGACGGGTACTGGTTCCATATGCCGCGCGACCTGGAAGCAACGGTGTGGCCGATCGAGGAGTTCGAGGCCGCGCTGAGCTACGTGCCGATCGAGCCGGGTGAGTCGGACCTCTTCGCCGGGCTCGGCTCGCCATCTCAGGCCGACTCGCTTGCCGAGAAAGGCGGGCTGGCGCTCGCCTACGACGGGCGGGTCGCCAGCTGATGGGCGAGCCCGCCACCGTCGGCCCGGGACTGGGGGCGTTCATCGCGTTCTTCTGCCTGGCCATCGCGCTGTGGCTGCTGATGCGCAACATGAGCGCCCGGATGCGCCGGATGGCCTACCGCGAACGCGAGCGCATCGCTGAGCTGGAGGCGCGGGAGGCGGCCGGCGAGCAGTCCGGTGATCTCTCGGCCACCAATGGCGCTGGGCCGGTTGCCGGCGCCGATCCCCACGCCACCCCGCCGGATCGGCCCAGCCCTCCTCCCGAGTCGATGTGATACCGGGTCGAACTCAGCGTGGAGCTCAGCGCAGTATCACTCGACCGCGGATGACCCGTTTGCCGCGAACGCGACCGCGACCGTGTGCAGCAGGAACGCCGCAACCGTGCAGGCATGGAACACCTCGTGGTAGCCGAACCAGCGCGGTGACGGGTCCGGTCGGCGGATGCCGTAGATGACGGCGCCGGCGGTGTAGAGCAGGCCACCAAGGACCAGCAGCGTCATGATGACCGGACCGCCGCCGTGCAGCAGGGGCCGGAAGTAGAAGACCGCCACCCAGCCCAGCAGCAGGTATGCCGGTGTCGACACCCAGCGGGGCGCCTCCACCCAGAGCACGCGGAACAGCACTCCGGCGAGCGCTCCGGCCCACACCACGGCCAGCAGGGTGGCTGCCTGCGGCGGCGGCAGCAGGCAGAGCGCGAAGGGCGTGTAGGTGCCGGCGATGATGAGGAAGATGTTCGAGTGGTCCAGGCGTTTGAGCACGGCATGCGCCCGGGTCGACCAAGTGCCGCGATGGTAGATGGCCGACGTGCCGAACAGCAGCACGGCCGTCAGGGTGAACACGACCGCTCCGACCCGTGCGGGCGCGTCGGTGGCGAGCGCGATGAGCACGAGCCCACCAACGAGTGCGACGGGGAGCATGCCCGCGTGCAGCCATCCCCGCAGCCGCGGTTTGACGGCGGCCACCAGATCACCGAACGGTCCGATGTCCGTTGGCGGTCGGGCGACCCGCTTGCCGGAGGACCGGGACATGAACCCACGATAACCTACGCTCGCGTAGGTTGACGGATGGAGCGGGCGTTTCCAGCCCGCACGTCGACTCGCTTCGTGCGTCGAGTGGGCAGTTGATGCGGTTATCAGCCCCGGATAACAACATCTACCGCCCTGTCGATGTGCTCAGGCGCCAGGAAACGAACCCGCGTCACCCGCGTCGGCGCGGCGTAGCCCGAGTGGGCGCCCGGCATACCCGTGTCGGATGCGGGGTAGCGTGGAAGCGCCTGAGCGGCGGCCGCCCGGGCGACGCGAAGGAGGCGCCGTGGCTCTGACCGACGTGCTCTACGGCGTCTACGAGCGACGCCTGGCGCGCCGGCTGGACCCCCGCACCGTCCCTCGGCACGTGGGCGTCATGCTCGACGGCAACCGGCGCTGGGCCCGGGCCAACGGGTTCGACACGACGGACGGCCATCAGGCGGGCGCGGACAAGATTAAGGATCTGCTGCACTGGTGCGAGGATGCTGGCGTCGAGCTGGTCACCCTCTGGTTACTTTCGACCGACAACCTGCGCCGCGACGAGGGTGAGCTGCTGCCTCTGCTGGGCATCATCGAGCGCGCGGTCGCCGACCTGGCCGAGGCCCACCGGTGGCGGCTGCACCCCATCGGCGCGCTCGACCTGCTGCCCGCAGAGACGGCGGACGCGTTGCGCGCCGCGGAGCAGGCGACTCGCGATGTACGCGGCCTGACCGTCAACGTCTCCGTCGGCTACGGGGGGCGGCGCGAGATCGCGGATGCGGTGCGGCACCTGCTCATCGAGCATGCCGCCCGGGGAACTCCGATAGAGGTGATCGCCAAGAACGTCAGCACCGAGGAGATCGCCTCGCACCTGTACACCCGGGGCCAGCCCGACCCGGACCTGGTCATCCGCACCTCGGGTGAGCAGAGGTTGGGCGGGTTCCTGTTGTGGCAGAGCGCTCGCAGCGAGTTCTACTTCTGCGAGGCGTACTGGCCCGACTTCCGGCACGTGGACTTCCTGCGGGCCCTGCGCTCGTATGCCGAGCGGGAGCGGCGCTTTGGCCGCTGACCGCAGTGCGGGGTTCGGTCAGTGTTCGTCGGGCTGGCTGGCCGGCGCAGTTGGCGCCCTTGGCGGGCCCGGGTCGGCAGGCGAGAAGGGCGCCCCATCCGACCGCAGGATCGGCAGTCCGTCAGCCTCGCCCCTGGGCTGCACGTCGGTCGGCTCGAGTGGTTGAACCAGCGTCGGCTGGTCAGGCTGGCCGTTCGAGTGCGCCTCCGACCCACCGCTGGACTGCGCCCCCACCCAGTCCAGATACGCCTGCTCGGCCACCGGCAGGGTCGGGAAGAGCATGTCGGCGCCGATGAGCTCGGTGAGGCCGGCCCGGCTGAGCGGCTCGTAGAGGTCGTGCTTGACCCGCGCCAGCCCAAGCCGGACGCCGCGTTCGGCCAGGTCACCGTGCAGCTCCCGCAGCCCGTCGGCAGCGGTGATGTCGACCTCGACGTTCGCCTCCACATTGAGGATGAACCATCGCGCCGGGCTGTCCGGGAAGGCCTTGTTCTCCTGGTCGACGACCAGCAGCGCCCGGCGCTGCAGGTCGGAGACGTTGCCGAAGAACAGCGGCGCGTCATAGCGGTACACGATCAGCCCCGGCAGGGTCTGCGCGTCGGGGTAGTCCGCAACGTCGTGCATGCCGGCCAGGCCGGGCACTCGGCCCAGGACACCGTCGTGTGGGCGGGCCAGGCGGCCGGCCATCTCGATGAAGCTCAACGCGATGGCGATGCCCACGCCGGCGAGGATGCCGAAGAGCACCGTCCCGATCGTCGTCGCTGCCGCGAGGAGCAGCTCGCGCCGGCGGAACTTGGCCAGCCGTTTCATCTCCTTCCACGACACCAGCTTGCTGGCCGCGTAGAAGACGACCGCGCCGAGCGCCGCCTGTGGCAGGTTCGCGATGATGGGCCCGGCCACGAAGAGGACGACGATGACGCACAGCGCCGCCACGAGGGAGTACACCTGGGTGCGGGCGCGCGAGGCCAGGGCCAAAGCCGTGCGCGATCCGGAGGACGAGACCGGAAACCCGCTGAACAGGCCGGTCGCGATGTGGACACCGCCGAGGGCAACGAGCTCTTTCTGCCCGTCGACGGCGTTGACGCTGCGGTCCTCGTCGCGCTCGATCGGGGCGGGGAAGCCGCGGGCGATGAGCGTGTTGTCGCCGTAGGCGACGATGGCGACCCCGATGCCGGCGAGGAGCAGGGCCTGCCAGTCGGCCCAGGGAATCGAGGGGAACGCGGGAGTCGGCAGGCCCCTGGGCACCGGACCAACCACGGCAACGCCGTAGCTCTGCAGGCTGAACACAGTGGCGACGATGGTTGCGGCGGCGACGGCAATGAGCGGAGCCGGCCATCGGGGCCGCAGCATGTGGATCACGACGATGAGGGCCAGCGTGCCGACACCGACCAGCAGCGTGACCGGGTGGGTCTGGCTGACGACCGACGCGAACGAGCGCGCCTGTTCGACGATGGTCTCGCCCGAGACGGTGGTGCCGGTCATCTTGCCGAGCTGCCCGACGATCATCAGGACCGCGCCGCCCGCGAGGTAGCCCACGAGCAGCGGCTGGGACAGCAGCTCGGCGACCACGCCCAGCCGGGCCATGCGGGCCAGGAAGCACCAGCCCGCGACGACGAGGCTCAGCGCCGCGCCGAGGGCGACGGCCTTCTGCGGGTCTCCTCCGGACAGTGGTGCGATGGCGGCGCCGGCCATGAGCGCGACGGTCGACTCCGGTCCCACGGACAGCATGCGCGACTGGCCCATGACGGCATACACGACGAGCGCCGCGAGTGCGGTCCACAGGCCCACGACCGGCGCCACGTTGACGATCGCCGAGTAGGCCATGACCTGCGGCACGAGGTATGCCGCCACGGCGATTCCGGCGAAGATGTCCAGCCGTAGCCAGCGCCGACGGTACCGCCGCAGGGTGTCCAGTCCCGGAGTGGAGGACAGGAAGGCGGTCACCAGGAAGTGCTCGTGGCGCGGCGAGGTCTCGTACCCGATGGCGGCTCGGCGCGTCAGGCCCGCGATGGCAGGGTCGGCGAGCACCGACGGGTCCGGCTCGGGATGCATCGGCATCGCCGCCGCGTCCGGCGAGGGCACTGGATCGGGCGACGGCGAGGGAGTGGGCAGGTCGGTGGCGGCGGGTACGGCGGGGTGACCTGTCGCCGGGGCGGGCAACCTCGGGGCGGCTCCGGTGGGGGCGGGTCCAGTGGATGTGCTGGTGACGTGCGGCGCGGCGGGAAGGGCGGCGAGCGCCTCGGCGGACGGAAGCGCCCGGTCTTTGCTCACGCTGCGTCTGGCCCGCTTGCCCTTGCGCTTGGCGGATCCCGCGGGGGTGCCGTGCTTCTTGCCGATGCGTCCGATCTTCGGCACGTGCTGGCCGTTCGCCTCCTGGCCCGCTCGGCCCTTCTTGGCCACCTGTCCACCTCCCTCCGCACGCCGACCAGCGCTCGAGTGAGCCGGCATAGCGTCCCCTGCCGGGCGAGCACCCAAATCTGGAATACCGCGAGGTTAATGGAGAATGAACGGCCGACCAACAGATCGGCCCGGCTTTCGAAGGCGCGTACGGCTGCTCGCGCGAGCGTCCACGGTATGCCGGGACGCCCCGGCATACTGTGAGCGAAGGCACATACCGTCGACGAGGCGCCTCGCGGCAGGCGGGCCGCCCGAAGGAGGGGCAGTTGACGCACACGGGAGCGCCACCGACCACGGCGGGGGAGCGCAAGACCTACGTGCTGGACACGTCTGTGCTGCTGTCCGACCCTCGCGCGATGCTGCGGTTCGCCGAGCACTCCGTCGTGCTGCCGGTCGTCGTCATCACCGAGCTGGAGGGCAAGCGCCACCACCCTGAGCTGGGCTACTTCGCCCGCCAGGCCCTGCGCCTGCTCGACGAGCTGCGCCTGGCCGAGGGCCGTCTGGACCACCCGGTGAGTGTCGGTGACCTCGGCGGGACGCTCCGGGTCGAGCTCAACCACACCGATCCTACCGTCCTGCCGGCCGGATTCCGCCTGGGCGACAACGATACTCGCATCTTGGCGGTCGCCAAGCATCTGGCCGCGGAGGGCTGTGACGTCACCGTGGTGAGCAAGGACCTGCCGATGCGGGTCAAGGCCTCCGCGGTCGGCTTGGACGCCGAGGAGTACCGCGCCGAGCTCGCTGTCGACACCGGGTGGACAGGCATGGCCGAGCTGGACGTGACCGGTGACCAGCTGCGCACCCTGTACGAGACTGGGCGCCTCGAGCACCCGCAGGCGGCCGAGCTGCCGTGTCACACGGGCCTGGTGCTGCACGGGCCACGGGGGAGTGGCCTGGGGCGGGTCACTTCCGACAAGCTCGTGCGCCTGGTCCGAGGCGACCGGGACGCCTTCGGGGTGCATGGACGCTCGGCGGAGCAGCGCATCGCCCTGGACCTGTTGCTCGATCCGGACGTGGGCATCGTCTCGTTGGGCGGGCGGGCCGGCACGGGCAAGTCCGCCTTGGCGCTGTGCGCCGGCTTGGAAGCGGTCATGGAGCGCCGCCAGCACCGCAGGGTTGTCGTCTTCCGTCCGCTGTATGCCGTGGGCGGCCAGGAGCTGGGCTACCTGCCCGGCACCGAGGCCGAGAAGATGGGACCGTGGGGCCAGGCGGTGTTCGACACCTTGGCGGCGGTCGTCTCCGCGGAGGTGGTCGAGGAGGTCCTCGACCGGGGCATGCTCGAGGTGCTGCCGCTCACCCACATCCGCGGACGGTCCTTGCACGACGCGTTCGTCATTGTGGACGAGGCCCAGTCGCTGGAGCGCAACGTGCTGCTCACCGTCCTGTCGCGCATCGGGCAGAACTCCCGGGTGGTGCTGACCCACGACGTGGCCCAGCGCGACAATCTCCGGGTGGGTCGCCATGACGGCGTCGCCGCGGTCATCGAGGCGCTCAAGGGGCATCCCCTGTTCGCCCATGTGACCCTCACGCGCAGCGAGCGCAGCCCGGTCGCTGCCCTGGTCACGGACCTGCTGGAAGGGCTGGAAATCTGACGGCGGGGGCGCTGCGCGGCTGCAACTCAACGACTTTTGCGCTGCTCCACGATGCATCACGGAGTAGCCAACAAGTCGTTGAGTTTGCGTCGGGCACCTGGGATTGCGCGCGGCGTCCCCCGGTTCGTTCAGGCGATCTCGAGACTGTGAGGTTGTCCACAACCCCGCGTGCCCGATTTGGTGCTCGGCGCCAGCCGTGGGACTCTGGGTAAAAGGTCTCGATTCGATAACGGACCAGAACGCCCGTTGGCCCCTCCGGGGTCGCCCACGATCCGAGGGGTTCCTCCCATGCATATGTATGCCGGTCGACATCGCCCTGCCCGGAATCAGCCGGGGTGGGCCAGGACGGCCATGTCCGCAGGCAGGTTCGGGGTGCGCCGCCCGTCCGTACAGGCCGCCACGGCGGTCGCCCTGGTCGGCGCCGGAGTGGCCGGCTTCCTCACCGCAAACGCCGGGGACTCCTCGGCAGAGACGTCCGCGGTGTCGTTGAGCGCTGACCAGCTGCAGGAGCTCAGTGTCTCGATCGATGTCGCTGCGCAGGAGAGCGACCGGGCTGCGGGCAACCGACAGGCCGCTCAGCGCACCCTCGTGGCCGCAGGGGCGGCCCAGGCGGCAGTGGCGGAAGCGGCCCGTCTGGACGCAGAGCGGCAGGCCACGGCGGAGCGCGCCGCCCGCGACGCGCAACGTGAGGCGGTGGCAGCCAACGCCCGCAGCGACCCGCGAGCAGCCGCGCAGGCCATGCTGGCGGACTACGGCTGGGCAGACAGCCAGTTCTCCTGCCTGGACAAGCTGTGGTTCAAGGAGAGCAAGTGGTCCTACACGGCCACCAACCGCTCGTCGGGCGCCTACGGCATACCGCAGGCCCTGCCGGGCTCGAAGATGTCCTCTGTCGCCGCCGACTGGCGCACCAACCCGGTCACGCAGATCACCTGGGGCCTGCAGTACATCCGCAACGTCTACGGCTCGCCCTGCTCGGCGTGGTCGCATTCCCAGAGCAGCAACTGGTACTGACCCGGCCCAGCCCTGCCTGACCGGTGCGGTCAGAGCTTGCGAAGGCTCACCCGCTCGACCGAGTGGTCGACGCCCTTGCGCAGCACCAGCGTTGCTCGTTGACGAGTGGGCAGGATGTTCGACACGAGGTTGGGCCCGTTGACGTTGCGCCAGATGCTGCGCGCGGTCACCACCGCCTCGGCGTCGCTCAGCCCGGCATACCGGTGGAAGTAGCTGCCCGGGTTGGCGAACGCCACCTCACGCAGCCGCAGGAAGCGCTCGACGTACCACTGCTCCACATGCTCGTGGCGGGCATCCACGTAGACGGAGAAGTCGAAGTAGTCGCTCACCGCAAGACCGGTGCCGCCCTTGGGCCGCAACGGCGGCGCTTGCAGCACGTTGAGCCCTTCCACGATGAGCACGTCCGGGCGGCGCACGGTGATGTGCTCGCCGGGGACGATGTCGTAGGACAGATGCGAGTAGACCGGCGCGGTCACCTCCGGGCATCCGCCCTTCACCTCGGAGAGGAACCTCAGGAGCGACCGGCGGTCATAGCTCTCGGGAAAACCCTTGCTGGACAACAGCCCTCGACGTTCCAGCTCGGCGTTGGGCAGCAGGAACCCGTCGGTCGTCACCAGCTCGACCCTCGGGATCGAGGGCCAGCGGGCCAACAGCTCGCGCAGGATCCGTGCCGTGGTCGACTTGCCAACGGCTACCGAGCCAGCCACCCCGATGACGAAGGGGGTGCGGTGCGGCCGCTCGTCGAGGAAGTCACCGGTGAGCTCGTGCAGGTGAGCGACCGCCTCGACGTAGAAGGTGAGCAGCCGCGACAGCGGCAGATAGACCTCCTCGATCTCGGTGAGATCGACGGGGTCGCCCAGGCCGCGTAGCCGCGCGACGTCATCGGCTGTGAGGCTCATCGGCTGGTTGCGTCGCAACCGGGCCCAGGCGGCGCGGTCCAGTTCGACGTAGGGACTTGGGCAGCCTCCGCCCACGCCTTCGGTGCGCTGCGACACGACGCTCATTGTGGCGTACGCGGTGCTCTTGGCAACCGGCAGAAAGCGCAGACTTGGCCCAGTTACCCTGGGGGTCATGTGCGGAATCGTGGGATACGTCGGAACCGCAGCCGATTCGGTTGCACTCGATGTGGTCATGGAGGGCTTGTCCCGGCTGGAGTACCGCGGCTACGACTCGGCAGGCGTGGCCCTTGTCGTCGACGGCGCCGTCCAGGTGCGCAAGCGCGCGGGAAAGCTGGTCAACCTCCGCGACGACCTCGCCGCCCGGCCGCTGCCCGGGTCCACAACCGCGCTCGGGCACACCCGGTGGGCCACTCACGGCAGCCCAACCGACAATAACGCCCACCCGCACCTCGGCGGGCCAGACGGACGCCTGGCGCTGATCCACAACGGCATCATCGAGAACTTCCACCAGCTCAAGAACGGTCTCATCGACCGGGGCATCGCCTTCCGCTCCGATACCGACACCGAGGTCGCCGCGCATCTCATCGCGGAGGCGTTCGAGCGCACCGGCGACCTGACAGAGGCCATGCGCGCCGCGGTCGCCCAGCTCGAGGGCGCGTTTACCTTCCTCGCTGTGCACGCCGACCAGCCCGGTGTCGTGGTCGGCGCCCGTCGCAACAGCCCCCTCGTCGTCGGGCTCGGAAACGGCTCGAACTACCTGGGCTCAGACGTGGCCGCGTTCATTGGGCACACGCGCGACGCCATGGAGCTCGCGCAGGACCAGCTCGTCACGATCACCGCCCATTCGGTATCG
>JBIOUP010000264.1:0-13985 GCA_044867305.1 Dermatophilaceae bacterium | reverse complement strand
TGTGAGAGGTCAACGTCGACGTCGTTGGTACTCGCAGCGATCACGAAGTTGGGACGTTGACGCGACCGTAGGGAGCCGCACGGGTCGCATCAGTTGAGGCGCCGCCGCTCAGGCAGGTCGAAGCGGTCGAGGTTCATGACCTTGTCCCACGCCGAGACGAAGTCGCGCACGAACCTGTCGGTCGAGTCGTCGCAGGCGTAGTACTCGGCGTAGCCGCGGAGTTGGGAGTTCGACCCGAGGACGAGGTCGGCGGCAGTGGCCGTCCACCTGAGGGCGCCGGTGACGCGGTCGCGACCCTCATAGACGTTCTCGGTCGTCACCGATGGCGTCCACTCGGTGCTCATGTCGAGCAGGTTGACGAAGAAGTCGTTGGTCAGTGTCTCGGGCCGGTGGGTGAGCACACCATGCGGTGATTGACCGACGTTGGCGTTGAGGGCTCGCATGCCGCCGATCAGCACGGTCATTTCGGGGGCGGTGAGCCGCAGCAGGTTTGCCCGCTCGATGAGCAGGGTCTCGGGGGCCAGCTTCTCTCCGGCGCGTAGGTAGTTGCGGAACCCGTCAGCTGTCGGTTCGAGCACCGAGAACGACTCGATGTCGGTCTGCTCCTGGGTGGCGTCCGTGCGCCCCGGAGTGAACGGGACGGCGATGTCGTGCCCGGCATCGCGCGCCGCCGCTTCGACGGCGGCGCATCCGCCGAGGACGATCAGGTCGGCAAGGGAGACGCGCTTCCCACCACTCTGGGACGCGTTGAATTCCCGCTGGATTCGCTCGAGGACGAGCAGCACCTTGGACAGCTCATCTGGCTCGTTGACCTCCCAGTCCTTCTGCGGGGTGAGGCGGAGCCGGGCGCCGTTGGCGCCGCCCCGTTTGTCGGTGCCGCGGAAGCTGGCCGCCGCCGCCCACGCTGTCCTGGCGAGGTGGGAGATGGACAGTCCCGAACCGAGCAGCGTGGCCTTGAGGGCTTCGATGTCGTGGTCGCCGATGAGCTCGTGGTCGACCGGGGGCACGGGGTCCTGCCACAGCTGCGCCTCCGGGACCCACGGCCCGAGGTAGCGGGAACGCGGCCCCATGTCGCGGTGCAGCAGCTTGAACCATGCCTTGGCGAAGGCGTCGGCGAGCTGGTCGGGGTTCTCGTGGAAGCGCTTGGCGATCGGTCCGTAGGTCGGATCCATCCGCAGCGCCAGGTCCGTCGTCAGCATCATCGGCGCGTGATGCGTTGACGGGTCGTGCGCGTCGGGCACGATGCCCTGGGCCTCGGCGTTCTTCGGTTTCCACTGCTTGGCCCCGGCGGGGCTCTCGGTGAGCTCCCAGTCGTAGTTGAACAGGTTGTCGAGGTAGCCGTTGTCCCAGTGCACGGGCTGGTTGGTCCAGGCGCCCTCGAGCCCGCTCGTGATCGTGTCCGTTCCCTTGCCCGAGCCGTACGAGCTGCGCCAGCCGATGCCTTGGTGTTCGATCGGGCATCCTTCGGGCTCGAGGCCGACGAGGGCGGGATCGCCGGCCCCGTGGCATTTGCCGAAGGTATGTCCGCCGACGATGAGCGCGACGGTCTCCTCGTCGTTCATCGCCATCCGACGGAAGGTCTCTCGGATGTCCTTGGCGGCCGCCAACGCGCTCGGGACTCCGTTGGGTCCCTCGGGGTTGACGTAGATGAGCCCCATCTGCACGGCGCCGAGCGGGCCGGACAGCTCCCGGTCGCCGCTGTAGCGCGCATCGCCGAGCCAGGTGTCCTCCGGTCCCCAGAAGACCTCCTCGGGTGCCCAGATGTCCTCACGCCCGAAGCCGAAGCCGAACGTCGTGAAGCCCATCGACTCGTACGCGCAGTTGCCGGCGAAGATGATCAGGTCGGCCCACGAGAGCCGGCGACCGTACTTCTGCTTGACCGGCCAGAGCAGCCGGCGGGCCTTGTCGAGGCTGACATTGTCCGGCCAGCTGTTCAGCGGCGCGAACCGCTGAGCGCCGCTGCCGCCACCGCCACGGCCATCGGCGATGCGGTAGGTGCCCGCCGCATGCCAGCTCATCCGGATGAACAGCCCTCCGTAGTGGCCGTAGTCGGCCGGCCACCAGTCCTGCGACGTCGTCATCACCTCGATGACGTCCCGCTTCAGGGCCTCTACGTCGAGGGTCTTGAACTCTTCCGCGTAGTCGAAGTCCTCGCCCAGAGGGTTGGACCGGGGCGACGGCTGGGCGAGCACCTGCAGGTTGGGCTGGTTGGGCCACCAGTCGGCATTGGTCATCGGCCGATGAGGGCTGGGAGTGGGGGCGGGGATTACCGGAGCTTCGCTCTCGCTGCCGTGTTCGGTCACGCCGTGTTCAGTCACGTCGGTCCTTCTCCTGTCTCGCTGTTCCTCGATGGCTGGTTGCCCTGCATGGTCTGCGCTCAGTGGCCGCCTCGGCTGCTGGTATGCCGTCAGCCTCCAGACCGCGCAGCAGGCGCCGCGGCGCAGTCGGGACATCGGCCCCAGTAGGTGACCTCCGCCTCGTCGATCTGGAAGTCGGACCCGTCAGCGGTCAGGCACGGCGCGTGGCCGACAGCGCAGGCGACATCGGCGATATCGCCGCACACCCGACAGACGGCGTGGTGGTGGTTGTCCCCGACACGCGCCTCGTACCGTGCCGGGTGCCCGATCGGCTGGATGCGTCGGACCAGACCCACCGCGGTGAGCGCGTGGAGCACGTCGTAGACAGCCTGCTGCGACACCTTGCCCAAGTCTTGCCGCACCAGGGTGACAACCGAGGCCGTGTCGGAGTGCGGATGGTCGTGCACCGCAGCCAGCACCGCCACCCGAGGCCGCGTCACATGCAGCGACGCCGTCCGCAACATGCGCTCGAAGTCGGGCATCGTCGGCACACTCCGGAGTCTGGCCCATTTTCTGGAGTCAATCAAGTCTTAGCCCGGCCCCTGACCATGCTGCTTCGTGGCCCCAGGCCTGCCAACCCACCCTGGGGTGACGCGCGAAGAGCTCCAAGTACGGCCCGGGACTACAAGATTCCACGAGGTCGTACTGCTCGTCGGGCTTGCGCGAATGCTCGCGCTTTCGGGTCTCGATCATGTTGACCTGCCTGCGACCGGCTTGCCGGGTGCGCATCGTCCCCCGTACGCCGAACAGGATCGGCTCGCAGACGTTGCGGAAGTAGAACCCGACCCCGCGACCGTCAGGACCGCCGTCCCTTCTCCGCTTGGCCCACACGAGCTGGGTCACGTAGCGAAAGCCCCAGGCCTGCAGGACCGTCAGCCCCTCCGGCAGCAGGGCGGACGGCACCCACAGATAGAGATGCGCGTTCAAGGCCACCCGGTCCGCGACAGGCAGCGACGTGATCTCATCGAGCGACATCGTGCCGTAGCGGTCCAGGCGTCGGTGCTCAGGTGCGACCTTGCCGGTGCGGTTGCTGAAGCGCCATGGCGGGTCGGCAAGGACGGTTCGAAACCCCCCGCGGACCTCGGGCAGCGGCAAAGGTTCTGCGGTCAACGAGGCCTCCGGTGTCCAGTGTTCGACGTGGCCCGTGCTCGAATCAGCCCAACAGAATCGACCCTACCGACGCGAGTCCACGGTCTCAGCAAGCCGCGCCAGAGGGCGATCCAGCGCGCTCGCCCACTAGCCTGCTGATCGCCATGACGACTCTGACGCCTGTCCCGCCGGCCATTGGTGAGCTGGTCCGCGATGCCAGGCGGATCACGGTGCTGACCGGTGCCGGAATGTCCGCCGAGTCGGGTGTGCAGACGTTTCGGGACGCCGACACCGGCCTGTGGGCGCGGTTCGACCCACTCGACCTGGCCACCGTCGCGGGCTGGCGGCGCGACACGTCGCTCGTCAACGCCTGGTATTTGTGGCGGATCGCCCTGGTCCGCAAGGCGTCCCCGAACGCCGGGCACGTGGCCCTCGCGCGATGGGCGCAGCGACCCGGCATACAGCTGCGCATCGTCACCCAGAACGTCGACGACCTGCACGAGCGCGCCGGCGCGGCCGTGCTCGCCCACCTGCATGGCAGCCTCTTCGCCTACCGCTGCGACACGTGCGCGGCCCCCGGCGACATCCCGCCGGTGCCCGACGAGCCGCACGAGCGCATCGACCCCACCCCGTGTGCTCGCTGTGCGGTGGGCAGCCTGCGCCCAGGCGTCGTGTGGTTCGGCGAGGACCTGCCACGGCGCGCCTTCGAGGACGCCGTCTCGGTATGCCGTGACGCCGACCTCGTCCTCGTGGTTGGCACCTCCGGGATCGTCTACCCGGCGGCGTCCCTACCCTTCCTCGCCCAGGACTGCGGCATACCAGTCGTCGAAGTCGACCCGAACTCAACGCAGTTCAGCCATGCGGCCGACCACGTCTGGCGAGCCACCGCCGCGCAGGCACTGCCGGCTCTGCTGGCGGCCCTCGACCGTTAGCCTCCATTCATGACCGAAACGCCCGAGGAACCCGCCCCTCCCGCAGCCGACCCCAGCGATCGCCAGCCCCTGGAGCTGCTCGACGAGGACTTCACCAGCGTTCTGTGCGTCGTCGCGCACCCGGACGACATCGAGTATGGCACGGCCGCCGCGGTCGACCGCTGGGTCAAGGCGGGCAAGCGGGTCACCTATCTGCTTGCCACCAAAGGGGAGGCGGGCATCGACACGATCCCGCCGGAGCAGGCCGGCCCGCTGCGGGAGCAGGAGGAGCGCGACGGTGCGCTCGAAGTGGGCGTGGAGGTTGTCGAGTTCCTCGACTATCCCGACGGCGTCGTCGAGTACTCCACGGCACTGCGCAGGGACATCGCCCGGGTCATCCGCCAGCGCCAGCCGCAGGTCGTGGTGACCGGCTCCTACGAGGAGGTTTTCGTCGCCGGACGTGCCAACCAGGCCGACCACCGCGCCGTCGGGCTGGCCACACTCGACGCAGTCCGCGACGCCGCCAACCGATGGGTCTTCCGTGAGCAGGTGGAAGCGGAGGGCCTGCAGCCATGGAGCGGCGTCAAGGCGGTGCTCATGCCGGGCTCGGCTCAGCCGAGCCATTACGTCCCCGTCGCAGAGCACGTCGAGCCGGCCATCGCCTCACTCGAAGCCCACCACGCCTACAACAGCAACCTGCCCGCGGAGTGGCCGCAGCCTCGCCAGCTGGTCACCATGATCCTGCAGATGGGCGGCAAGGCCGCCGGTGTCGATTACGCCGTCGCCTTCCGCCGCTTCCAGCTCTAGGCGGTATGCCGCTGGCGCCCATCCCGGCATACCCGGCGGACTTCTGCCGGCCAACCACCGAATTCCGGATCGACCACCGGATCCGGGGGTTGATCCGGAATCTCGTCGTCACAGCGGGGCCGGCCCCAACGGCTCGCGTTCTACGCTGAGCGCAGCGCCTGGAGGGATAGCGACGTGGCCACGGTCCGATCGGTGACGCACCGGCTGCTGCAGCGGCATGGCATCACGACGATCTTCGGCAACCCGGGCTCCAACGAGCTGCCGTTCCTGAAGGATCTGCCGCGCGACATTCGCTACTACCTGGGCCTGCACGAAGGGGTCGTGGTGGGCATGGCCGACGGGTACGCCCAGGCCAGCGGCCACACACCTTTGGTGAACCTGCACGCCGCCGCGGGCACCGGCAACGCCATGGGTGCGCTGACCAACGCCGGCTACTCGCGTACCCCCCTCGTGCTGACCGCCGGCCAACAGGTGCGCGCGGTGGTCGGCATGGAAGCGATGCTCGCCAACGTCGACGCAGCCCGGCTCACCGAGCCGCTCGTCGGCTGGTCGGCCGAGCCGCTGTGCGCCGCGGACGTCCCGCGCACCATCACCCAAGCGATCCTGCACGCCCAGACCCATCGGACCCCCGTCTACGTCTCCGTGCCCTACGACGACTGGGACGCCGAAGTCGAGGACCCGGCTTTGCTGGACACGCGCACGGTCCGGGTGGCGGGGCAGCTGTCCGGCTCGGATGCCGGGTGGCTCGTCGACGCCGTTGCCCGCGCGAGCGCGCCGGTGCTCGTTCTCGGCGGTGACGTCGACCGGGCCGGCCAGTTCACTGCGGCCGTCGCGCTGGCCGAGCGCCTCGACGCTCCGGTCTGGGCGGCTCCCTCCCTGTGGCGGCTGCCGTTCCCCAACCGCCACCGGCTCTTCCGCGGCGTCCTGCCGGCCGGCATCGCCTCGATCTCGGGTGCCTTCGCCGGGCACGACCTCGTGCTGGTCATCGGCGCACCCGTGTTCCGCTATCACCAGCAAGAACCCGGCGACATGCTGCCCCCTGAGACCCGCCTCATCCAGGTCACCGACGACCTCGGCGCGGCGACGCGGGCGCCCATGGGGGAAGCGCTGGTCGCCGATCTGGCCGCGGTCATCAACACCCTGCTGCACGGCATACCGGACGACAGCGCGCGGGCGGCAGCCGACCGCTACCGCGCCGAGCCCCTGCCGCCGCCCGACGCAGGGGCCGCGCCCCACCCACCCGCGGCCGTCTTCGCCACGTTGCGCGACGCCCTGCCGCCCGACACCGCATACGTCGTCGAGTCGACTGCCACAAACGCCGCCTGGTGGGACCAGATGGACCTGCGCTACCCCGGCTCCTACTACTTCCCGGCCGCCGGAGGCCTCGGCTTCGGTATGCCGGCCACCGTCGGCGTGGGGCTCGCGTCACCGCAGCGGCGAGTCGTCGGGGTCATTGGCGACGGCTCGGCGAACTACGGGATCACCGCACTGTGGAGCGCCGCCCAGTACCACGTGCCGGTGACGTTCGTGATCCTGCGCAACGGCACGTACGGGGCGCTGCGCTGGTTCGCCGGCCTGCTCGACGTACCCGACGCCCCCGGCCTGGACATCCCCGACATCGACTTCGTCTCGATCGCCCGTGGCTACGGCGTCGAGGCCGCCCACGTGTCAGACCTCGGCGAACTGCACGCGGCCCTGACCGACCCTGCGCCGGACCGGCCGCGCCTCATCGAGATCGACACCGCCTTGAGCGCTCCGCACTGAGCAAACGCCGGCGCTCCGGCCGGCCTGAACCGAGGAGGTCACATGAGTAGCTCAGCTGCCAACCGAACCACCTCAGCTGCCAACGCTCGCGCACGAGGCTTCGACTTCTGGCCCGCGGCGTTGTGCTGGCTCACCGTCACGCTCGAGGGCTACGACCTGGTCGTCCTCGGAGCCGTGATCCCGACCTTGCTGGACACCAAGCACCTGGGCATGACCACCGGGGACGCGACGTTCGTCGCCACGATCTCGCTCGTCGGCGTGGGTATCGGCGCGGCAGCGGTCGGCTTCCTCGCCGACCGGTTCGGACGCCGGCTCACGCTGATCTACTCCATCGCGCTGTTCTCGCTGTTCACCCTGCTTGTGCCGTGGGCCCCGAACGTGGCCACCTTCGGGCTGTTCCGCTTCCTCGCCGGGCTGGGTCTCGGCTCCTGCATGCCGACGGCGCTGACCTTCATGAGCGAGGTCACCCCGCCTGGGCGCAAGGCCTCCTCGGCCACGCTGACGATGACCGGCTACCACGTCGGCGCCGTCGTCACGTCGCTGCTGGCGATCGCGGTGGTGCCCAACTGGCAGGTCCTCTTCTACGCCGGCGGCCTGCTCGGCTTGCTGGTCCTGCCGGTCGCGTGGGTGAAGCTGCCCGAGTCGGGCGCCTTCCTCGAGGTCAAGAGCTCGGCGCAGCAGCGGGTGCCGTTCTCGGCCGTCGTGCGCAAGCCGTTCCTCATCGTCAGCATCGGCGTGTGGACCGGCTCCTTCATGGGGCTGCTGCTCGTCTACGGCCTGAACACCTGGCTGCCGCAGATCATGCGCACGGCCGGCTACAACATGAGCGCCTCCCTCACCCTGCTGCTCGTGCTCAACGTCGGCGCCATCGTGGGGCTGTTGACCGCCGGACGGCTGGCCGATGCGCGCGGCATCCGCCCGATAATCCTCGTCTGGTATGCCGTGTCCGCGGTCTTCCTCGCGGTGCTCAGCGTCCGGATGGGCAACCAGCTGCTGCTGAACGTCGCCGTCTTCATCACCGGTGTGTTCGTGTTCAGCGCACAGGTGCTCATCTATGGGTATGTCACGCACGTGTACCCGCCGGCTGTGCGTGGAACGGCGCTCGGGCTGACCTCGGGGATCGGCCGCTTCGGTGCCATCGCCGGGCCTTGGGTGACCGGGTCGCTGGTGACGGCCGGCCTGGGCTACCCGTGGGGCTTCTACGTGTTCGCCGGAGTCGCCGTGCTGGCGTTCGTGGCCATCGCCATCATCCCGGCGCACATCGAGGCCGATGCCCGACAGCGGGAGGCAGCGCACGGCATACCGGCGTCGTGAGCGGAGCCTCGTGGTTGGCACACCTCCGGTTTAGCAACCGTTTGGCTCCGCTCGCGGTGGGGTCAGCGTGACAGGCTGGGGCCCCGGAACGTGACGACGTGACGGGAAGGGGCCCGGACGATGGCGGCATTCGGCTGGAAGCTCAAGGGCGACGGACGCCAGCTGGCCCCAGGGGAGGTGGTCGCCCCGGACGAACGGTTGTCCTGGGGCAAGACGCTCGGGCTGGGAGCCCAGCATGTCGTGGCGATGTTCGGGGCGACGTTCGTCTTCCCGCTGCTCATGGGGCTCAATGCCCAGCTCGCGATCATGATGAGCGGGGTTGCGACGATCTTGTTCCTGCTCATCGTCAGCGGCCGAGTGCCCAGCTATCTGGGCACGTCGGCGGCGTTCGTGGGCGTTGCCGCTGCCATCCGAGCCCAACCTGGCGCCGACTCCAGCACCGTGACGGGCGCGATCCTCGTCGGCGGCGCGCTCCTCGCCGCAGCCGGGGTGCTCGTCCACGTCATGGGCTCCGGCGTCATCCACCGCATCCTGCCGCCGGTCGTGACCGGCGCCGTCGTCATGCTCATCGGCTTCAACCTGGCTCCCGTCGTCGCGAGCGTCTACTGGCCCCAGGACCAGTGGACCGCCCTCGTCGTCATGACCTTCGCCATCGTCTGCGCGGTCTCGTTCAAGGGGTTCCTCGGGCGCATCTCGATCTTCCTGTCCCTGCTCTTCGGCTACCTGCTCTCGTGGCTGCTCGATCGCGTCCTCGGGCCGATCACCTCCTGGAGCCCCAGTGCCAACGCCGAGACGACGCACTTGCGGGTCAACCTCGACGGCGTCGCGAGCGCGCCCTGGGTCGGCTTCCCACCGCGGACCAGCATGGTCGGCGGCGCCGAGGTCGTCGGCATCCACACCCCGACGTTCTCGCTGGCCGCGGTCCTCGTCGTCATCCCGGCGATCATCGCGCTCATTGCCGAGAACACCGGGCACGTCAAAGCCGTCGCCGAGATGACCGGTGCCGATCTCGACGACGTCATGGGCCGGGCCATCGCCGCCGACGGGATCGCCACCGTCGTCGCCACGAGCGTCGGCGGCTCACCGACGACGACATATGCCGAGAACATCGGCGTCATGGCTGCGACGCGGATCTACTCGACGGCCGCGTACCACGTCGCTGCCCTCATCGCCATCCTGTTCGGGCTTTCCCCGAAGTTCGGAGCCCTCGTCGCCGCGACGCCCGGCGGCGTGCTCGGCGGCATCACGGTGATTCTCTACGGCATGATCGGCTTGCTCGGCGCCAACATCTGGAAGGAGAACGACGTCGACTTCGCCAACCCGGTCAACCTGGTGCCCGTCGCCGCCGGTGTCATCATCGGCATCGGCGACACCAGCCTCACCTTCTCCCCGACCTTCCAGCTGTCCGGCATCGCGTTGGGCACCATCGTGACAATCACGGCATACCATCTGGCTCGGGCCTTCGCCCACGACGAGCTGCGCAAGGCGGCCGACGGGGCTGTGCTCACCGTGGGCCATGAGGGCAACGAGCGCGTCGAGCAGGACGAGAGGGCGCCGCGTCGCCAGCCCTGACCGGACCCGCGGCCGCGCTCATCGCTGCCCCGAACCGCGGGTTGTGCCGTGCCGAACATCCGCCGAAGAACCCACGGCTGCGGGCATAAGGTGAGACTCTGCGGCTGGATCACTTGATGGGTAGGGTTACATGGTCGGCCATGTGTACACGATGACGCCCGAGGACTGCTGGGAGTTGTTGCGGCGCCGGGAGTTCGGGCGGCTGGCCTACCACGACTCCCGCCGGGTCCAGATCGTGCCGGTGAACTTCGCCGTCGACAACAACCGGATCATCTTCCGCACGGCTGAGGGCAGCAAGTTCTCCAGCGTCATGGAGAACGCCGACGTCGCCTTCGAGACCGACGAGCTCACCGACGAAGCCGCGATGAGCGTCATCGCGCGTGGACTTGCCTACGAGCTGACCGGCGACGAGGCCATGATGAGCGACCAGATGCGGCTGCGCCCGTGGATCAAGGACGCCAAGAACCACGTTGTCGCCGTGGACATTTCCGAGATATCCGGCCGGTTCTTCTATCTGTCCAAGCCCTGGACCCACATGATGCGCTGAGCGCCGCACGCTCGCGCAGACTGCCCCGCACCGGCTGACCGGTACGGGGCAGTCCATCACGCCGGAGGGGCTGGTCGCCCCAGTCCCGGTATGCCGTGCGCGAGCCGCGCGAAGGCCGTGCCTGACCTCACTCCTTGGCTTTGTCGGCGGCTGCGTCCTTGGCCTTGTCGACCGCCTCGCCCACCTTTTCGGCCGAGTCCTTGGCCACGTCCTGCACCTTCTCCGCGGCACCTTTGGCGGCATCGGCGAGCTTCTCGGCCGCGCCTTTGGCGGCATCGCCAGCTTTCGCAGCGGCGCCCTGGGCCGCTGCCGCTTCACCTTCGGCGCCTTCGCTGTCGACGTTGGTCGGCTCACCCGCGCCGGGCCCGGCGATCGTCGCTTCGCCGCCTTCGGTGGCCCCGACGTCCTTCGGGTCGCCGATCTCGCGGGTGCCCACCCAGTATGGGTAGCGGTCCTTCTCGCCCTCGGCCTCCCCCTCCGTAGCGTTGGAGTCGGCGGTCGTCGGCTCGCCGCGGTCCGTTCCGGCAATCGCTGCCTCGCCAGCGCCGCTCGTTGTCTCGGGGTCGCCCTCGGGGGTGACCTCCCGAGTGCCGACCCAGTACGGCATCCGGTCCTTGTCGCCTGTTGCTGCGCCGGCCGCGTCCGAGGGCGCTGCAGCGGCGGCTTGCGCCGCGCCAGCCGGCGTCGCGGCCGGCGCCGCGGCCGTTCCGGCTTCGACGGGCGGTGCGTCGGCGGTCACGGCAGCAACCGGCGCCGTCGTGGCGGGCGGGACGCTGGTCTTGGGGATGGCGCCGGCCGGCGGTGCCGCAGGCGCTGCCCAGGGGTCCTGCTTGGGCTTGCGGCCCTTCGCGGCAACCCCCGCGGCGGCTGCTGCCGCAGCCAGGCCCAGGAAGATGAGGAAACCGCCCTTGCGCTTGCGCTTCTCGGTCGACTCGCTCGCCGTGGCCAGCATCTCAGGGGCCCGCTCGGCATACGCCTTGGCCTGCTCGCTCGCCGCCGCCGCAACCTCCGAGGCCCGCTCGGCCATCTCGGCTGCCTGGGCCTTGGCGTTGCCAGCTGCTTCGGTGAGGGTCGTCACGGCGGAGGACAGCCTGGGCAGCAGCTCGTCGACGATCGTGTCGCGGGCGGCGTCGACCCTGGGGCCCAGGGCCTCGACCGCCCCAGCCACCTTCGGCCCGGCAACGTCGACGCCGTGCTCGACGTTGCCCTTGGCCCACTCCAGCGCCGGAGCCGCGGACGCCACGGCCTCCTCGACCTTCGGCTTGGCCCACCGGCGCGCCTTGCGAACCTGGGGCTTGGCGGCCTCGGCTGCGACCTCCGCGGCATGCTGGGCCTTCTCGACGACAACCGGGCCGTACGTGCGCGCTGCTTCGGCTGCGGTCTCGGCAGCATGCTGGGCCTTCTCCATGGCGATGGGCCCGTAGACGGCCGCGGCGTCCTTGGCTGCCTCCTTGCCCTTCGTGGCCGCCGGCCCAACCGCGTCGCGCAACGCGGCCAGACGCTCGCTGGCCGCGGATGCGGCCTCGTTCTTGTCCATCCGGAACACCGGTTCCTCTCGTGTCGAAGACGGGACTCTGCGGCCAGAGTCGCCCCTGCCACAAGCCATCCTGCCCTGTTTTGCCGTTGTCCAACACCGCAGGCCCGCCAGCTGCCCGGAAGCCACCCATCACCAGGTGAGTCGATGTGATGGCGCGGCGGGTCTGAGCGCGGTAACACATCGATCCGGCTGAAGGGCAACCAGCACACCCCGTATGCCGTGCGAGGATGGCGCCCATGAAAGCCACGATCCACACGAACCACGGCGACATCAACGTCACCTTGTTCCCGAACGAGGCGCCCAAGACCGTCGAGAACTTCGTCGGTCTGGCCACCGGCGACAAGCCGTACCGCGACGATGCCGGTCGCACCAACCCGACGCCGTACTTCGACGGGCTGACTTTCCACCGGATCATCCCGGGGTTCATGATCCAGGGCGGCTGCCCGCGGGGGGACGGCCGAGGTGGCCCGGGTTTCGAGTTCGACGACGAGGCGCACCCAGAAAAGGTCTTCGACAAGCCCTACCTGCTGGCCATGGCCAACGCCGGCAAGCGGATGGGCAAGGGCACCAACGGATCGCAGTTCTTCATCACGGTCTCCACGCCCATGCACCTGCAAGGCAAGCACACCATCTTCGGCGAGGTCTCCGACGGCCCCAGCCGAGAGGTCGTCGACGCGATCTCGAACGTGCGCACCGACCGAAATGACCAGCCCCTCGAGCCGGTGGTCATCACCTCGGTCAGCGTCCAGAACTGACCGCACGGCATACCAGCACGCCCCCATGACCGAACCCCAAGTGCCGCAAGACACGTACCACCAACCACCCGTCTGCCCGCGCCACCCGGACCGAGAGTCGTGGGTGCGCTGCCAACGGTGCGGGCAGCCGACCTGCCCCGAGTGCCAGCGGCCGGCCGCGGTGGGCATCCAGTGCGTCGACTGTGTCGTCGCGGCGGCACGGGCGTCGCGGACCACGGTCACCCGCTTCGGCGGGCCAGTGCGGGATGCCCGGCCAGTCGTGACGTACAGCATCATGGCGATCTGCGTGGCGGTCTACCTGCTGCAGCTGGCTCGCCCCTCGATCACGGCGGAGTTCGCCTTCTCCCCGGCCCGAGGGTGGCACGAGCCGTGGCGGGCGGTCACCACGGCGTTCCTGCATTCCCCGTCGATGATCCTGCACATCGCGCTGAACATGCTCTTCCTGTGGCAGATCGGGCCCTACCTGGAGGGCCTGCTCGGGCGGGCCCGGTTCGTGGCGCTCTATCTGCTCAGCGCGGTCGGCGGCTCGGTTGGGGTCGTTTTGCTAGCGCCGGCGCCGACCGCTGTGCTGCGCTCCGCGGCCGAGGCGCAGACCTATGCGGCCTGGGGCACGGGCGTGGTCGGGGCCTCGGGGGCGGTGTTCGGACTGTTCGGCGCGCTGCTGGTGCTCAACCGGCGGATGGGCCGTTCATCCGCGGCGTTGTATGCCGTGCTGCTCGTCAACGTCGTCATCGGCTTCGTCTACCCGGGCATCTCCTGGCAGGCGCATCTGGGCGGGCTGCTCACCGGTGCGGCAGCGGCTGGGGTCATCGCGCGGCTCTCGGGCCCGGGGCAACGGCGGTGGCAGCTGCCCGCGCTCGGGCTCATCCTGCTGCTGCTGGTCGGCGCCGCGTTCATCAAGTACCTGGGCGTCCCGGACATCTACCGCTGATCCGAGGAACGTCCGCGCCGGATCGCCCGTTGTCCGGACATGGAGGTCTTCGGCGTGCTGCTCGCGGCGGTTGCTGCTGCCCTGGGCTTGGCCCGGCTGGCTTCGCGTCGTCCTGCGCCGGTGCGCGTGCGCTCGCGCCAGCCCTCCTCCGGGCAGCCCGGTCGGACGGGGCGTGACGGCTGGGGGCGTTAGCAGGCGACCGGGAAGGGGTCGGCCGTTGTCCACAGGGTTTTCCACAGCTGGGGATGAATGACAGCGGTGTGGTTCGGGTCGCAGACGGCGGGTCAGCGCCACCGCATCGTCATCGCGAAGCCGACCAGCAGCAGCCCGAAGCCGGCCACGAGGTTCCAGTAGCCGAACGCAGCGACCGGATATGCCCCCGAGCTGACGTAGAAGACGAC
>JBIOUP010000263.1:0-4690 GCA_044867305.1 Dermatophilaceae bacterium | reverse complement strand
GATGCGGGGTACCTGCTGTCGGCGTTCTCGCTGGCCCAGCTGGTCACCGGCTTGCTCGGGCCGGTGCTGGCCGACCGGGTGCCCGACCGGCGCCGGCTGCTCGTTCCGGTTGCCATGCTGTCGACCGTCGGGCTGCTTGGCATGTGGCTGGCCCCGACGGTGGCGCCATGGCTCTGGGTGGTGGTCGTGGGGCTGGGGCAAGGGGCCGCCTTCTCGGTGGGCCTCGTACTGCTCGTCGACTACGCCGCGACGCCGGCGGCGAGCGGGCGGCTCACCGCGATGTGCTTCTTCGTGTCCTACACCCTGGCCTCGATCGGACCGTTCGCGATGGGCGCGATCCGAGATGTCACGGGCAGCTTCCCGGCGGTTTGGATGGTCCTGGTTGCCCTCATGGCGGTCCAGATCGCCCTGGCGTCGGCGCTTCGGCCAGGCTTGGCGCGGACGCACTGAGCCTTGGGCTAGGCGAGCACGGCGAGCAGCCACCAGCCCAGGGCGCATGCGGCCAGGCCCGACACGACACTGGCGAGGACATTGCCAACGGCTGCCAGCCATGAGCCGTCTTCGACGAGGCGGATGGTCTCGAACCCGAACGTCGAGAACGTGGTCAGCGCGCCACAGAACCCGGTGCCGCCGAGGGTGAGCAGCCACTGCGGCAGGCCCGCGTGGGCGGCGCCGGACAGCAGGGCTCCGAGCACGAACGAGCCGGCGACGTTGACGGCGTAGGTGCCCCAGGGAAACACGCTGTCGTGCCGCGCCTGGACGTAGCGGTCGGTGAGGTACCGGGCCGGCGCGCCGGCCGCCCCGCCGAGCAGCACGAGCAGCAGGGTCACTGCGGCTCCCTCGCAGCGCCCGGCTCGGGGCCGGAAGCAGGGCCGGACTCAGGGCCGGACTCAGGGCCGGACTCAGGCTCGGAGCCCGAGTCGTGCCGACCGGCATACTTGACCACCTCGACCTCGTCCAGCATCACCAGGCCCTCGCTGACCAGCTCGTCGATCTGCGGCAGGAAGGCCCGGATGCGCTCCTCGGAGGAGACCAGGACAATCGACACCGGCAGGTCTTCACTCAGGGACAGCAGCCGGCTGGTGTGGATGCGGCTGGACTTACCGAAGCCCTCGATACCGCGGAACACACTGGCTCCCTCCATGCCCGCCGCATGAGCCCGGTGCACGATCTCCGTGTACAGCGGTCGGCGGTGCCACTGGTCGGTGTCCCCGACGAGAATGGTCAGCCGGGTTGCCTTGCCGTGCAGGGTCACCTGGTCCTCCTCACGATGCACCGGGCGGTTGCGTGTGCGGGCCCCGGCCGCGCCAGCGGGCAACGACCGTTCGCGCCATGACCAGACCCAGCCACGTGGCGGGCAGCCCAGTGGCCAGCGTGCCCAGCAGGTACCCGGCGGCGCGTCCAGTCTGCCCCGCCATGACCAGGTCGAGGACCTCCGCCAGGTACGTCGAGAACGTCGTGTACCCGCCGAGCACCCCGACCCCCAGGAAGGGGCGCAGGTACCGGCCCGGCGCGGCCACGTCGGTCACGACGACCATGAGCACGCCGATCGCCAGGGCACCGGTTGTGTTCGTCACCCAGGTGGCGACTGGCACCTGGGCAGGCGCGGGTGGAACGAGCAGGGTCAGTCCCCATCGGGCGAGGCTGCCGAGCGCCCCTCCGACGGCGATGACCAGCACGATGTCCCATCGCCCGTTCCGCCTCACTGCTCGGCCGCCTCGCCAAGCGCTTTGACGAGCGCGGCCAGGCGCGAGGCCTCCGCCTCCGAACGCTTGCCGTCGGCGCGCTGGATCGCCATCACCGCCACGGTGTCGAAGTCGTCCAGTTCGAGGGTGGGCCACGGCATACCAAGGCCGAACTGGACGCTGAGGATCTGCGCCCAGACCAGCCGGCGGGTGGTGAAGAGGTTGCGCACGACCAGCGTCTCGCGGCTGGGCACGGCGCGGATCGATGCGTAGCGCCAGAACACGCCGGCGAACAGCCAGCCGACCGAGGCGAGGAAGAACCGGTCGACGACGCTCCAGCGCACGGCCGGCGTGTCGACGATGAACATGGCGACGAACCCGAAGACCGCAATCGCCGCCACCGCGAGGCTGATCGCGACGATGCGCCCCCGGCGCGGCCGGAACACCGCGAACGGGTCGTCCTTGCCCGTCACCGCAGGGGGCCTGACATCGGCGGCTACCCGCTCACAACCGGCAGGCAGCGATGTCGGTGACGAGGATCGCCCGCGCCCCGATGTCGTACAGCTCGTCCATCACCCGGTTGGTCATGCCGCGCGGCACCATCGCGCGAACGGCCTTCCACGCCGGGTCCTGCAAGGGCGACACTGTCGGGGACTCCAGCCCGGGCGTCACCGCGCAGGCTTGGTCGACCAGGTCGGCCGGCACGTCGTAGTCCATCATCACGTAGTGGCGGGCAGTCACGACGCCCTGCAGGCGGCGGCGCAGCACCCCGGCCCCGTTGTCCTCGGCCACCTCGACGCGGCGGATGAGGACGGCTTCCGAGCGCAGGATCGGCTCCCCGAAGACCTCGAGCCCCTGGCCACGCAAGGTGGCGCCGGTCTCGACGACGTCGGCGATGACGTCTGCGACGCCGAGCGTGACGGCCGTCTCGACCGCACCGTCCAGGCGCACGACGCGGGCCTGCACGCCCGCTCTGTCCAGATGGGCCTGGACCAGGCCGGGGTAGCTCGTCGCCACGCGCCGGCCGGCGATGTCCGTCACCGTCGAGGCTGCTCCGGAGGGTGCGGCATACCGGAACGTCGAGCCCCCGAAGCCGAGCGAGATGACCTCGACGGCGGTGCTGCCGGAGTCGAGCAGCAGGTCACGGCCGGTGATGCCGGCGTCCACGGTGCCCGACCCGACGTAGATGGCGATGTCACGCGGGCGCAGGTAGAAGAACTCGACGTCGTTGTCGGGGTCGAGCAGCGTCAGCTCGCGAGCGTCGCGACGTACCCGGTACCCGGCCTCGTGGAGCATCTCGACGGCAGGCTCGGACAAGGAACCCTTGTTGGGCACGGCAATTCGCAGCATCTGGTGTACCTGGTGCGGTCAGAGGTGGGCGTAGACGTCGTCGAGGGTAAGACCCTTGGCAACCATGAGCACCTGCACGTGGTAGAGCAGCTGGCTGATCTCCTCAGCGGCGCGTTCGCCGCTCTCGTGCTCGGCAGCCATCCACGCCTCGGCCGCCTCTTCGACGACCTTCTTGCCGATCGCGTGCACCCCGGCATCCAGCGCCGCCACGGTGCCCGAGCCGTCCGGCCGGGTGACCGCCTTCTCGGTCAGCTCGGCGTAGAGCTGCTCGAAGGTCTTCACGGGGGCCCAGCCTATCGAGCGAGGGTATGCCGGGCGGCGGGCCCGTTACGAGTGGTCGAACGTGGCGTATTCCGCGCGTTCGGCCACCCCGAGGACAGGCCATCGGTCAGCTCATCGGAGGGCGAAGTCGTCGACGTTGACCGTGGCGTTGAGGCTGGTGACCACCATGTTGATGGTGGCCCTACTCGCCCCCGCCGGAGCGGTGTACGTGCCCGCCAGCCTCATCCAGCCGGGCGTCTGTGCAGACACCGTCGTGATCGTCTGCGTCGAGATCGCCGCGTTCGTCCCGGTGCGCCAAACGATCTCGAACCGGACCGAGAAGCTGTCCGTGGTGTTCGGAACGTTCACCCACCCGGCGAAGTCATACCCGGTCAGTTGGGCCACCCCGGTGACGGTCTGGCCGATCGTGTAGCCGGCGTTGTTGGTCGCATTGTGCCGACCCCCCACCGCTTAGGCAACCCATGGCGTGCACAGACAACTGATTTCACGGCGAACTCCTCGTGGGTAGCGTCCGCAGGCCTTTCGGCGTCAGCTCATCGGAAGGCCAGGTCGTCGACGTAGACGGTCGCGTTGAGGCTGGTGACCACCATGTTGATCACCGCGTTGGTGGCCCCGGCCGGGGCGGTGTACGTCCCGCTGGCCTTGACCCACCCGTTCGTCGGCGCCGACAACGTGCTCACCGTCTGCGCCGTGCCGATGGGCGTGTTCGACCCGTTACGCCACACGATGTCGAACCGGAACGTGAACGCATCACTGGTCGCTGGGATGTTCACCCACCCGGCGAAGACATACGGCGTGTTCGCGGTCAACCCGACCACGGTCTGCCCAATCGTGTACCCCGCGTTGTTGGTCGCCCGGTGCCGACCACCCACCGCACCACTACGCGCCCCAGCCGCCTGAGGGGTGAACTGCGACCTCGTGGGCGTCCAGGAATCCGGCCGGCTGTCCCCATTGGTGTCGTCAAACGCCGGGTTCACCAACCGATTTGCCTTGGGCCCCATATCCGCGCTCACCACCGCCGACGGCCCCGACTCTGCCCCGGAGCTGTTCACCGCCGTCACCCGATAGAACGAGGTGTTCGGCGGGGCCAACGTGTCCTCCCACGCCGAGCCCGACACCACCCCCGCATTCACCTTGGAGAACGAACCGGTCAATGAACTGCCCCGGTACACGGCATACCCCGCCACCCCGGCATCGGTGTTGTCTGCCCAGTCCAAGAGCACCCCGGTCGCCGACGCCGTGGCCGTCAACCCCGATGGCGCCGCAGGCGGCGCGCTCCCGACGTTGACCGTTACGGACGCAGGAGCTGCTTGCTGGTTTGCGCTGTCGTCGGCCGCGCGAGCCTTGATGGTGACCGAGCCGTTCGGGCTGGC
>JBIOUP010000262.1:0-9727 GCA_044867305.1 Dermatophilaceae bacterium | reverse complement strand
CCCGCCCCGGCGCCGGTCACTAGCTGCGATCTTGGAATTTCAGGGCTCGGAGGCGAGCTCCTGAGAATTCCCGAGATCGCGGGAGGTCAGCCGGGCAGATCCGGGAGCTTGTGGTCCAGTTCGTACTCGCCGACCTGGGCGATGCGCCTCGCGTGCCGCGCGTCACCCGAGAACGGCGTCGACAGGAATGTCGTCGCGATCGCCGTCGCCTCCTCCAGGGGATGCATCCGGCCCCCGATCGCGACCACGTTCGCGTCGTTGTGCTGCCGGCCGAGCCGCGCCGTCTCGACGCTCCAGGCCAGCGCCGCCCGGATGCCGGGCACCTTGTTCGCCGCGATCTGCTCGCCGTTGCCGGACCCGCCGATCACGATGCCGAGGCTGCCCGGGTCGGCCACCACCCGGGCCCCGGTGTGGAAGCAGTAGGCCGGGTAGTCGTCCTCCGGGTCGAACGCCTGCGGCCCGACGTCGACCACCTCGAAGCCCTGCGTCGGCAGGTAGCTCGCCAGGTGCACCTTCAGTTCGTAGCCGGCGTGATCCGACCCCAGGTAGACGCGCATACCAGGAAGTCTGTCAGGACGGAACCGACGCCACCACGAGACCCGCCCGGGCCTTCGGAGTGAACCAGGTGCTCTTGCGCGGCATCTTGTCCCGGGCCAGGTTCACGGCCACGAACTCGTCGACCCCGACGGCGGCGATCAGCACGGCCAGGTCGGCCCGCTCGGCGTCGACCTCGCCGCGCAGCCACACGTCGGAGTAGTCGCCGCCCACGTAGGTGATGCGCTTGTCGCCCGGGTCGAGGCCCAGCACGTCGCCGAACAGGATGCGCTCGACGAGCGCGTGGTCGAGGTTGTCGACGACGCGGGCGGCCGGATCGCGCGGCAGCGACACGGACCACGTCCCCTCGCGGGTGTAGAGCTGCACGGTGCCGCTCAGGACGGCGTCTCCGGGTTCCACCCGGATCGCACCCGGCAGTGCCGCGATCAACTCGCCCACGGCGACGTCGGTCACCAGCCGGTTGTACGGCTGGATGGCGACCGAGGCCGGCGTGGTGATCACGGCGAGGAACCGCGGCAGCCCGGCCTGCTGGGCGGCGAGCGTGCGGTGGTTGCCGTCGGCGACCACGAGTTCGCCGTCGCCGGCCAGGGCCAGCAGTTCGTCGCGGGTGGCGCCGGGGCCGAGCGCCCAGACCTCGTGGGTGCGCCCGGCCGGGTCGCGGTCGGTCACCGCCGGCGCGCCGGCCGCCGCCGCGGCCCGCGCCAGCGCCGCGTGCAGGTCGGCGCCGCGGGCGGTCTGCAGCAGGAGGACGGGCGACAGCAACGCGCCGACGGCCTGCGCCAGCGCGACGCGTTCGCGCACCTTCTCGATGAACACGTCTTCGTTGCGGATCACCAGGCCGGGCGCGTCGGCGCTGGTGGAGATCTGGTCGGTGTCGACCATGCACCACAGGCCGTAGCCGGCGGTGCCGTCGGGCGAGCTGACCCGGTACAGCGCCGCGACGTCCGTCGCGGGGGCGTACCGGCCACGCCGCTGGGCGTCGGCGAACCGGGCCACCGCGTCCGGGAGGCAGTCGCGGAACGGCCGGCCCACGCTCTCCGGGGCCCGGTGCGGCATCTCCACCGCGAGGGCGCTCGCCGGATTCGCGGCGATGATCTCGGTGATCTCGGTGTCGGACGCGAACTCGTCGTAGTTCTGTGCGCCGGTTCCGCCGGTGGAGATCCAGCCCTGCTCGATGGGGTGCGCGACCGTCATGCGGCTAAGTTAGCCGGCCCGGACGGCAAGCTGAGCGCAGACCACCACCGACGGAGCGACGAGAGCGATGACGTCGTCGGAAAGCGAGTCCGCCCACACGTGCTCCTCGACCGCCCAGCGGGCCGCCGGGGCGCTGTCGACGACGTCTTCCGCGTGCGGCCGCACCAGAACCGGCTGAATGACGCCCGGCTCGATCAAAACCGGCTCGGTCATCGTGATCACTGCTCGCCTCCTCGGGATTGCCCCGTCCTACGTCCGTAGGTAACGAAGGGTTCACGGTGATCGTGCGCACAACGGGTGCGACTCAGTCGAAGATGGGTTGTGCGTCCCGGGTGCGCTTGATCTCGTAGAAACCGGGCGTTCCGGCGACGAGCAGGCACCCGTCCCACAACCGGCCGGCCACCTCGCCCTTCGGCGCCGGGGTGACCACCGGGCCGAAGAAGGCGACTCCCTCGACCTCCAAGACCGGTGTGCCCACGTCGAGCCCGACCAGAGACATTGCCCGCTTGTGGCTACGCTTGAGCTTGGCGTCGTACTTCTTCAGCCGGGCTGCCTTGGCCAGTGCAGGCGGCAGTTCGCACTCCTGCAGCGCTTCGCCGATGACGCCGTCGAAGTCTCTGCGCCGCCCCCGGTGGATCCGCGTACCCATGGCGTCATAGAGCGCCTTGATGACGGCGTCGCCGTGCCCCTCCGCTGCTGCGGTGATGACTCGCACCGGTCCCCACGCAGCATCCATGCGCTTCTGGTACTCCTGCGGCAGGTGGCGTCCGTCGTTGAGCACGGCCAGGCTCATGACCGACCAGGTGACGTCGATGTCGCGCACGCGCTGCACTTCGGTGAGCCAGCGGGAGGTGAGCCAGGCCCAAGGGCAGACCGGGTCGAACCACATCTCGACGGCCTGCTTGCGGTGGCTCTTCGGGGGCGTCACGGGGTCAGTCTCTCATTTGCCGCAAACCATCCTGGGCGGGCGGCCTCGAGCGGTCAGCATGCGAGGATGTCGAGACCGAAATCCACCTTTCCAGCACCTGGAGCTCGTGCCGTGCCCGCAACCAACCTCACCCGCGACGAGGCCGCGGGCCGGGCCGCTCTGCTCGACGTGGCGCACTACGAGGTGTCGTTGGATTTCACCACCGGCCCGAGGACCTTTGCGACCACCAGCCGGGTCCACTTCGCGGCCCGCACTCCCGGCGCCGACACCTGGGTCGACTTCGTCGGCGACTCGGTGCAGCAGGTGGTCCTCAACGGTCTCGAGCTCGACCCGGGCCGGTGCTGGTCGGACAGCCGGATCGCCCTGGCAGAGCTGGCCTCTGACAACGAACTGGTAGTGCACGCTCACGGTGAGTACACCAACAGCGGTGAGGGCATCCACCGGTTCGTCGATCCCGTCGACGGTGAGGTGTACCTCTACAGCCAGTTCGAGGTGTCCGACACCCGTAGAGCGTTCGCGGCCTTCGATCAGCCCGATCTCAAGGCCAGTTTCTCGTTCACCGTGCGGGCGCCCGAGCACTGGACGGTCGTGTCCAACCAGCCCACGCCCGAACCTGTTTCACTCGGCGACGGAACCTCGCACTGGGTCTTTCCCCCGACCCCACGCCTGCCCAGCTACGTCACGGCCGTCTGCGCCGGGCCGTACCACGTCGTGCGTGACCAGGTTCGCTGCCGGGACGCGGTCGTCCCCCTGGGCCTGTTCTGTCGACGCTCGCTCTCGCACCACGTCGACGCCGAGAACCTCTTCGACATCACCAAGAAGGGCCTGACCTACTTCGAGCGCGAGTTCGACAGCGCGTACCCGTTCAGCAAATACGACCAAATCTTCGTCCCCGAGTACAACGCCGGCGCGATGGAGAACGCCGGTTGCGTGACGATCACCGAGGTATACGTCTTCCGCGGGCAGGCCCCCGAGCCCCTCGTCGAGCGGCGGGGCATGACGATCCTGCACGAGCTCGCGCACATGTGGTTCGGCGACCTCGTCACGATGCGATGGTGGGACGACCTTTGGCTCAACGAGTCGTTCGCCGAATGGGCCGCGTCCGCGTGCCAGGCCGAGGCCACCCACTGGGACCAGGCGTGGACCACCTTCCACTCCCACGAGAAGACCTGGGCCTACCAGCAGGACCAGCAAGCGGACACCCACCCGGTGTACGCCGACATGCGCGACCTGCACGACGTCGCGGTGAACTTCGACGGAATCACCTACGCCAAGGGTGGCGCCGTGCTCAAGCAGCTCGTCAGCTACGTCGGACGCCCCGCCTTCACCGCCGGGCTGCGCGGCTACTTCCGAAGGCACGCCTGGTCGAACACGACGATGGACGAGCTCTTCGCCGAGCTGGAAGCCAGCTCGGGGCGCGACTTGTCCGACTGGGCGCAGCGCTGGCTGCGCACCGCCGGCGTCAACACCCTCGCTATCGACGTGCAGAGCGACGAGCAGGACGTGGTCACGTCCGCCGCCATGCGCCAGAGCGGCCAACCGGGCCACCCGACTCTGCGCCCGCACCGGCTGGCCATCGGCTCGTTCGCCTTGCTGGACGGCCGCTTCGAGCGCCAGGACCTGGTCGAGGTCGACGTCGACGGCCCCGCGACGCCGCTCGACCACCTGGTCGGACGTCCCCGGCCGACCCTCCTGCTGCCCAACGACGCCGATCTCACCTACGCCAGGATCCGGCTGGACCCTCGGTCGCTGGACGTCGTGACCGCCCATCCCGAGTCGTTCACCGACAGCCTGGCCCGAAGCCTGGTCACCGGTTCGCTCTGGGAGCTGCTTCGCGATGGCGAGATGGCGCCGGGCGCGTTCATCGACTACCTGTTGCGGTGCATCCCCGTCGAAGACCACCCCACCGCGCTGTTGACCATGCTCAGCACCACCAAGCAGATCCCGTCCATGCTCCTGGCCGCGGTCAACTGGTGCACCCCCCCGGCGGACCGGGCCGCGGCCCGCGCTCGCGTCACGTCCTCCCTGGCGGCTGCCGCCGACTCCGCCGCGCCTGGCAGCGACGCGCAGCTGCAGCTCGTCACGGCATACGCGTCGGTCGCGAGCGAGCCGGAGGACACCGCACGGGTGCGGGCCGTTCTGAACGGCCAGAGCCCCTTCGCCGGCTTCTCCCCCGACCAGGACGCGCGATGGAATCTCGTCTTCGCGCTGGCCGCCGCCGGCGCGATCGATGTCGAGGAGATCGACGCCGAGCTGGAGCGCGACCGCTCGGTTGCCGGGCAGGAGCGCGCCATGTCGGCTCGAGCCGCCCGCCCCACGCCGCAGGCCAAGGCCCAGGCGTGGGCGCTCGCCATCGAGCAGGACAGCCAGACCAACGCCGCTGTCGAGCACCTCGGCAAGGGCTTCCGCCGGGCCAACGACGCCGAGGCGCTGCTCGGCCCCTACGTGCAGCCCTTCCACGACATGCTGCTGCCCATGTGGGCGTCCCGCTCGTTCGCGATCGCCGAGCGCTGCGTCAAGTACTTCTACCCGCAGGACGTCGCGAACGAGCGGCTTCTGGACGCGTCCCGGGCGTGGCTGGCCGACCACCCGGACGCGCCGAGCGGCCTGCGCCGGCTGGTGATCGAGCAGCTCACCTTCGTCGAGATCGGCGTGCGGGCCCAGGAGCGCGAGCGTGCCTGAGCCGGTGCTGCTGGCGCGGGACTGGGCCGCGAGCGCCGACGCCTTCCTCACGCCGACACTGCAGGTCCTCGGGATCGTCATCGCGGCCGTCGTGCTGCGCTGGCTGCTGCACCGAATGATCGACCGGGTCGTGCGCTCGGCGTCGCAGCGACGGACCGACCGGCTCGCCACCCTCCCGGGCCGAGCGCGACGGGCACTCGCCGACGTCGCCGGCCTGGCGAACACGCGGTACGTCCAACGCACCCAGACCATGGGAGCGGTGCTGCGCAGCATCGTCACCATCGTCGTCGCGACGATCGCGCTGCTGATGGTCATGGCCACGCTCGGGATTCCGCTGGCCCCGTTGCTCACCTCGGTCGGGATCGGCGGGTTGGCGCTCGGGTTCGGCGCGCAGAGCCTGGTCAAGGACTTCCTGTCGGGCATCTTCATGATCGTCGAGGACCAGTACGGCGTGGGCGACGTCATCGACACCGCAACCGCGAACGGCGTGGTCACCGGCACCGTCGAGGACGTCACGTTGCGGGTGACCATGATCCGCGACGGCGGAGGAGTCATGTGGTACGTCCGCAACGGCGAGATCACCCGCGTCGGCAACCGCTCGCAAGGCTGGTCGACCGCAACGGTCGACCTGCCGATCGCCTACACCGAGAACGTCCAACGCGCCACCGAGGTGATCAGGGCGGCCATCGCGGGGATCGAGCAGGAGCCCAAGTGGACCGAGCGGGTCCTCGACGAGCCGAGCGTCGCCGGCGTCGAAGCAATGTCGGCAGGTGTGGTCACCATCCAGGTGACTGCGCGATGCAGCGCCAACGAGAACTACTCCGTCCAGCGCGAGATCCGCAAGCGCGTCAAAGCCGCCTTCGACCGCGAAGGCATCGAGATGGCACCGGCCCCAGCGGCCCCCGGCCCTGGCGGATCGGCATGAGCCTCTACGACGAGGTCGGCGGCCACGACACCTTCGTGCGCCTGGTCCGGGAGTTCTACCGCGGCGTCGCAGACGACCCGCCACTTCGCGACCTCTACCCAGAACCGGACCTCGCGGGTGCCGAGCAGCGGCTGCGGATGTTCCTCGAGCAGTACTGGGGCGGCCCGCGCACGTACAGCGAGGAACGTGGCCACCCCAGGCTGCGGATGCGTCACCAGCCGTATGCTGTGACGCCCGCCCAGCGCGACCGCTGGCTGCACCACATGCTCGCTGCCCTCGACAGCCTGCACCTGGGCGCCGAGCACGATGCCGCGCTACGCGACTACCTGCAGCGGGCGGCATACCAGATGGTCAACTCGGGCCTGGACGCCGGCCTGCCGTGAGCAAGATCGAAGCCGACGCTGACCCGTGGTGGCGCGATGGCGTTGTCTACCAGGTGTACCCGCGCTCGTTCGCCGACACTGACGGCGACGGCTGGGGAGACCTGCCCGGCATCACCTCGCGCCTGCCCTACCTGCGCGACCTCGGCGTCGACGCCCTGTGGCTCTCACCGTTCTATCCCTCCCCGCAGGCCGACGGGGGCTACGACGTCGTCGACTACCGTGCCGTCGACCCGCGCTTGGGTACCCTGGCCGACGCCGACGCGTTGCTCGCGGCGGCGCGGGGCCTCGGGCTCAAGGTCATCCTCGATCTGGTCCCCAACCACTCGTCGGACGAGCACCCCTGGTTCACGGCTGCGCTCGCGGCCGGGCCCGGCTCCCCAGAGCGGGCGCGCTATCTCTTCCGCGACGGCCGGGGCCGTGATGGCGGTCTACCGCCGAACAACTGGACGTCGGTCTTCGGCGGCCCCGCGTGGACCAGGGTCGTCGAAGCACACGGGCGGCCGGGGCAGTGGTACCTGCACCTGTTCGACGCGAAGCAGCCCGACTTCGACTGGACGAACGAGCAGGTGCGTGCCGAGTTCCGATCGATCCTGCGGTTCTGGCTGGACCGCGGGGTCGCCGGGTTCCGCGTCGACGTCGCGCACGGGCTGGTCAAGCGCGCCGGGCTGCCGGACCATGCGACGGCCGGCCGGTTGTTCGCTCCGGGCCGAAGTCGTGGCGAGGATGGCAGGGACCCGGGTCCGCCTCGCTCGGCCGCCGCGCCGATGTGGGACCAGGACGGGGTCCACGAGATCTACGCCGACTGGCGAAACGTCCTCGACGCCTACGGTGACCCCGCCCGGATTCTGTGTGCTGAAGCCTGGGTGACACCCCCGCAGCGTCTGGCGTTGTACGTGCGTCCCAACGAGATGCACCAGGCCTTCACCTTCGACCTGCTCGACACCACATGGGATGCCAGCGCGCTTCGGCGGGTGGTGGACCGGTCGATGGCCGCGATGGCCACCGTCGGGGCGCCATGCACCTGGGTGCTGTCCAGCCACGACGTGGTCAGGCACGCCACCCGGCTGGGTCTGCCGCAGAATCGCTCGCGTCCCAACGGGATTCGGGCATCCGACCCGCAGCCTGACCGCGCCCTCGGCCTGCGCCGGGCCCGGGCGGCCACCATGCTCATGCTTGCGTTGCCGGGCGCGGCCTACCTCTACCAGGGTGAGGAGCTGGGTCTGCCCGAGCACACCACGCTGCCGGACGCACTGCGCCAGGACCCGGCATACCGGCGCTCAGGCGGGCGCCAGACCGGGCGCGACGGGGCGCGGGTGCCGCTGCCATGGCAGGCCGACGCGCCGGGGATGGGCTTCGGGCCGTCCGGGCGGACCTGGTTGCCGCAGCCGTCGATCTACCGAGAGTATGCCGTCGACCAGCAGGATGGGGTCGACGGCTCGACCCTCGAGCTCTACCGTCGCGTGCTGGCGCTGCGACGCTGCCACCGGCTCGGTTTGGGGACGCTGACGTGGGACGAGTCGCGCACCGGCCCACGCGTGCTGGCCTTCACCACGGCGACACCGGGACACGAGCCGATCCGGGTCGTGGTCAACCTGGGCCGGCGGCCGGTGCGGCTGCCGGACGGCGCCCGGGTCCTGGTGTCGTCAGCGCCGCTGGAACCGACTGGCGCGGTCGGCGGCGACGTTGCGGTCTGGATGGTCGGTACCGGCTAGCCGAGGGACGGTTACCTCCACAGGCAGCGTCGACGGAGTGCCCGCGCCCATCGTCGGCGTCGTCGTTGCCATAACAACGAGCAGCGGAGGTGTAAGCGTGCGAAAGAGCGCTCGTTTACACCTCCACGCTCGGTTTTACCTCCGGGCACTGCTGCGCTGGAGGTATGAACGAGCGGTAGAGCCCTCACTTACACCTCCATTGCTCGGTTTTACCTCCGGCCGACTGCGGCCCCATTACCCCCACCGTAAGCGCCCGGCCGCCGCCTGTGGATAACTCTCGAGGCTGTCATCGGCCCGGCTTATTGTCGGGCCATGCTGCTGCATGTCGCACCAGATGACCTTTCCGTCGGCGCCGTCCGGCTCTCCGGCGACGGCTCGCACCTGCGAGGCCTGACCACGCTGCTCGCAGCGAGCCGGAGTGACACCTCGGCCGCGGCTGGCGGCCAGGGCCGGCTCGCTGCTGCCCTCAACGAGTTCCTGGGCGGGCAAGAGGTCGCGCTCACCACCCTGGCCGAGGCCGCCGAGCTGCTTACCCAGGGCCTGGCATCGGCGGCCCGGCAGTATCGCGAGGCCGAGCTGACAACCGGGCTGCTGCTGGGCGGCGGCCGGCATGACTGACGTCGACACGGTTCTGCCGCTGCCGGCCGGAGACCCGCCGCTGCTGGCGAACCTGGGCAAGAACCTGGCCTACGTCGCAACCCATGGTGTCGACACGGCCCTCGCGCGCTCCGGGTCGAGCGGGCTGGACCTCGGCGGCTCCTGGGCCGGTGCGGCCTTCCAGGCGGCCAGCATCGAAGCGCAGGCAGGAGCCCGGTTGTCGCACGAGGTGTGCGACCGGTTCGGGCCGGTGGTCTGCGCGCTGAACGAGTATGCCGGGGCGCTGGCCAATGCCCGGCGGAGCGTCGAGGCGCTGCGCGAGCAATGGGTGGCCGCCGATCGGCTGCTCGCCGAGACGATCGCGCCACCGCTCGCAGCGTGCGCCGATCCGGCAGCGGCCGCGCAGCTGACCCGAGCAGCCGACGCGCATCGCGAGCTCACCCGGGCCGAGCTGCTCACCCGGCATACCGCGTGCCTGCGTGCGCTCCAGACCGCCGAGAACCTAGCGGCGGCAACCGTCTCCTCGGTCCTGGGCACCGCCGTCTCAGCGGCCGCCCAGCGCCAGGCTCTGCTGGCCCAGCTGCCGCTCACCGACGGTGCCCAAGGGCGAGCCACCGCGGTGGACCTCGTCGATCGGGCGGTGGCGGGCTTGAGCCCCGATCCGACGACCTGGAGTGTGACCGAGCTGCAACGAGTGCTCGACTCCGTGGCCAGCTCGGCCGACGACCCCGTTGTCGCCCAGGTGCTGATG